>NZ_JBHWZS010000007.1:0-74170 GCF_042728155.1 Streptomyces sp. NPDC060209 | reverse complement strand
CCAGCAAAGAACAGCCTCTCGCTCAGGAGTTCGGTGTGCTGGGAGAAGGGGCCGTCGTGATAGCCCGGTATCCGTGCGGGGTGAAGCTCCGCGTCCTTCGTCACGATGGCCATGATGCCTCGCTGCTGTCCGGACTCCCACCACTGCTCGAGCGTTACGGGACAGCCCATAGCGAATCATCGGCCGAAAGACATCTGGTATCGCCGACTGAGCCAGTGCGGCTCCGTGCCGACGCCGGGCGCGGCTGCTGCGCCTCCAACTGCAGCACCCGTCCCAGTGTCGAGCGGCACTTCCCGCCGCCCGCTTTCGAGCGGCATCTCATCTCAGGCCCTAGAGCGGGGTGTTGCGCGACGGCCAGGAAGCAAGACACCCACGGGCCCGACGGCCGGCGCCAGGCGTTCCCCTCCCCGCTCGCCGGACCGGCGGCGCGAGCAAACCTCTGCTGGTCCCCCGACACTGTTGGCGAATCCTCTGTGAAAACGGAGGCTGGTGATCACTAGGTTTATGCCATCAAGGTTGAACTGCCTGCTCGGAGGGGTGAACGTGGAGGACTCACAGGTCACCTTCCGCTTGGAGCTAGTGCCTTATCAGGCAACGTTCGCCCCTCCATGACGTCATGGGTAGGGCCTCTCGCCGATCAGGTGAGGTGCTCCTGCGCCCAGCGGGCAATGCCGCCGAGCTTGACTGCCGCTACGTCGCTGTCGCCGGTCCGGACGGGCTGATCGGCCTCGTGGTCGTAGCCTTCGAGGCCGCTCTCCTCCTCGATCATCCGCGCGATTTGATACGCCTCCGCCATGATCGGTAGTGCTTGCTGCCCCGGGTAGCGATAGGGGATCTCGATGTTGGCCGAGTCCCCCGCGTAGTCCAGCTGCAGATGACCGGCCGGCCCGTCACGCCACAGGGTCAGGCTGTAGGGGTACTCCTCGGTGGTGACCGGACCCACCTCCCGCGACATCCGCTGTATCAGCCTGTCCCAGGCGGCCCGCTGGTCACGGGTCAGGCTCATGGGCTTGAGGTCGGCATCGGGGTCGTAGGCGGAGTTGATCTCTTCCAGGGTCTCGTCGAAGGTACGGCCCGGGAAGACCCGCAGGAACATGATGTCGTAGGTCACCGTCCGCAGCCTACGGGCCCACGCCCGCTATGTTCGAGGTCGTGGCGGGACAGGTGCGGGTGAGGCAGATCGATGACGACGAGGGCCGCAAACTGCTGCGGATCATCCGCCGCGGCACCGGTTCGGTGGTGACCTGGCGGCGGGCCCAGATGGTCCTGCTGTCCGCCCAAGGCATGCCGGTAGCGAAGATCGCCGAAGTCACCTTCACCAGCGCGGACCGGGTCCGGGACGTGATCCACAACTTCAACACCGACGGCTTCGACTCCCTGTATCCGAAGTACAAGGGCGGCCGGCCCAGGACCTTCACCCTGCCCGAGCGAGGCGAGATCAAGAAGATCGCGAAGTCCAAGCCGACCGAGCACGACCTGCCCTTTTCAACCTGGAGTCTGACCAAGCTGGCGGACTTCCTGGTCGCCGAGGGGGTGGTCGACGACATCAGCCACGAGGGCCTACGCATCCTGCTCCGCGAGGAAGGCGTCTCCTTTCAACGCCTGAAGACCTGGAAGACCTCCCGAGACCCGGACTACGCGGCCAAGAAGGCGAGGGTCGAGCACCTCTACGCTATCGCCGACCGGGAGGTCATACCGGAGGACGGCGAGCCCGAAGTCGTCTTCTGCCTGGACGAGTTCACTCAACCTGATGCCCCACCCCGGGAAGCAGTGGGCCGAACGCGGCGGCAAGCACAAGGACCCGGACCGTGAGCCACGCCGTCGTCGACGGGCGACCTACAACCGCTACGGCGGAGTGCGTCACCTGTTCGCCGCATACGACCTGGCCAGGGACAAGCTCTACGGCCATATCAAGCCGATCAAGAGGCGAACGCAGTTCCTGGAATTCTGCCGCTACCTGCGCACGCTCTACTCGGCCCACGTCCGTATCGCGATCGTCTGTGACAACTTCTCCCCGCACCTGACCACGAAGAAGTGCCAGCGAGTCGGTGACTGGGCCGCCGCGAACAACGTTGAGATCGCCTACACGCCGACGAACTCCTCCTGGCTGAACCGCATCGAGGCCCAGTTCACCGCCCTGCGCTACTTCACCCTCGACGGCACCGATCACGCCACTCACAAGGAACAGGGCAGCATGATCCGCCGCTACATCATCTGGCGAAACCGCCATGCCGACGACCGGCGCCTACGCGCCGTCGTCGACAGGGCAAACGTTGCCTGATTTGGCACTAGGTGTAACCGGGTTCCGCGACTGGAGCGACCCGCCCCTGCCGAGTACTGATCCCAGGACATGCTGTGCCGCCTGGTATGCCGCGGCGCAGACGGCGGGCGGGCAGGTCGAGGACTTCAAGGAACAGGAGTACCCGCAGACGTTCCACAGCGCCACGATCAGCGATCGGGACGGCCCACACATCGCGCTGTTCCACGCTCACTACCCGCTGCTTGCCTTCGTCGGAGACTGGCGCTACTGGTACACCGACGAGTTCCAAGAGCCTCCCACTTGGGCCACCGTCCTCACCGACGTCGGCTTTGTCGTCTTGAGCGCAGCACAGCTCCTGTCGCCGCTGACGGAGTCGGACACCTCTGCTCTGTCTGCGACGGAGTCGCGTCAGATCAAGCTCTGGCGGCCGGAGACCCTTGGCGCAACCCTCTTCAACTCATGGGAGTGATGGCCAGTCCCCCGAGCCCCTGTTGGATGCAGGCCTGCCGCATCTAACGGGACGGGCCGGAGCACTGCCAGATGGGATGTGCGGGTCCGGGCTCAGAGGGTGTTTCGTCCCGTTGTTTCATCCCGAATTGCTGAGGTGTGTGTAGTTCATGCGCCGCGCCATGTTGGGGTGGATTCGGCGGTGAGTCTGCGGGTCATGAGGTTGATCATCGCGAGGTGGATCATGGCTTCGGACCGGTGTGGGTGTGCTTCGTAGTCTCGGGCCAGGCGTCGGTGGTTCATGAGCCATCCGAGGGTTCGCTCGACGGTCCAGCGGCGGGGCAAAACGGTAAAACCCCTGGTGGTGGCGTCACGGCGGACGATGTGCATGTCGATGCCGAGGCTGGCGGCGTGCTCGACGAGGTGCTGGCGGTAGCCGCCGTCGACCCAGGTTTTGCGGATGGTGGGATGCTCTGCGGCGATCCGTTCGATGAGGGTTCGGCCGGCGGTCAAGTCCTGCACGCTGGCTGCGGTGACCAGCACGCCGAGGAGGAGTCCGACGGTGTCGATGACGATGCTCCGCTTGCGGCCGACAATCTTCCTCCCGGCGTCGATACCCTGCCCGGCCGCGGGGACGTTGGTGGAGGTCTTGATGCTCTGGGAGTCGATGACACATGCGGTCGGCTCATCCTCCCGGCCTTCCTGCCCGCGCACTTGACGCCTCAGCAAGCTGTTGAGCTGGTCGAAGACGCCTTCCGCCTGCCAGCGGGCGAAGTAGGCGTAGACCGTGTCTCAGTGCGGGTAGTCGTGCGGCAGATAGCGCCACGGGATCCCAGTCCGGTTCACGTAGAGGACCGCGTCCAGCAGAGTGCGCAGGTCGTGATTCGATGGCCGGCCGATGTCCAGGCCGCGGCGCTCGGACCGCCCAGCGGTCAAGACCGGCTCGACCAACTCCCACCGGGCATCGGACAGATCGCTGGGATAACGGCGACGTTCGGGCATGATTTCGGGCTACCCACTCATGACCCGGCAGGTCCGGGCGCAGACACCGGCGCCCGAAGCACACGGCGCACAACCCGGCGTCCTGGGATGAAACAGGAGCAGCCAGGCCAAGACGGCGCGAGAACCACGACTCGTGCACCACCATTCACGCCAGCCTCCACAGCCCCAGGTAGGTGCAGACCCATACCCGGGTACAGCGGCCTAAATGTGAGCTAAAAACCCTCTGAGAAGCTGTGTCTGAGTCCGACACGACAAACTCCGGGGCTCGCTGCTCGGGGCACCGTACCGGAACCGCACAGCCTGGCGCGGCGTTGATCCCAACATGAATGACACGGTCGCGATCGCCCTGGTCACCGGCGGGTTCACCTTGCTGGCATCCGTCACCACCAGCTGGTTCGCCATGCGAGCAACTGGCCGACAAGTGGCTCAGCAGCTGCGCATAGCTCAGGAGGACAGGGCAGACAGTCGCGCAGCCGGTCAGCGGGAGATCCGGCGCGAGCTGTATCGGCGGTTTTTGCAGCAGGCGCTGGACGCGGCCAGGTGCGTTTTCGCCCTGCGGCCGTCGGCAGACCTTGCGCACGAAGAGTTCGAATCTGCGGCGCGGCGGGCTCGGGAGGCGATCGGGGAACTGTCCGCGGTCGAGGCACTGATCACGTTGGAGGGCCCGGAGGAGATGACGGACGCGGCCGAGAAGGTCATCAGCGCACTGCGCTACGAGCACAGTGCCGCGCGTGCTTTGCACTTGGACAAGGGCCCGAAGCAGTGGCAGAGCTATGAGGAGGCGTTTGCCCAGCGCATCCAGTCCCTGCGGGACCTGGCCGCTAGGTCCCGGGCAGCTTTGGGAGCGGACATCAGCACCTCCTAGCGGTTCGCCATCGGCGGCATCGTCCGGGAAGCAAAGGGCCGCTTCGGGTATTTCCCGTGACGCCGTCGCCGTTCGGGACGGCGACCGTCGACGCCCAACCGTACGGCAAGGGGATCACTGTCATCCTTCACGCCCCCTCGACCTGCGAAAAGAGGATGCGACACAGCTTCTGACTGCGTCATCGCGTCACCCCCACCTGTCAGGGCGGCGGTGTTGATCGCCAGATGCACAGTGTTGTCCGCGACGATCACCAGCGCGTTTGCAAGGCCGGACGGAACGCTCATCGGCGACCCCTGGTTCGCCTGGACGTCAGCCCACTTCACCCGCCAGGAGGCAGGCGCCAAGAGGTTCCTCGCCCAGACCAGGTACTTCGCCGCCCGATAGCGGTCCAGCACGATATGTGTCACCACGATCAGGGACAGGGCGAGCGGAGACTGTGTGTCAGCAGGAACGGCAGTCCATACGTGGTTCCGTGAACTTGCGCAGGCCACCACCGCTTGACCTTCTCGGTCGCCATCCAGTCGGATTGAGTGAGGTAGTCGCCGGCCAGATGCGCCAGCAGGCTCTCGAAGAACAGCATCAGGCCGCCTCCGTCCACGACGCCTGTCGCACACCGGACACCGGACGCATACCGCTGAGCTGGGAGAACCTGGCACCCTCCGCGTTCACCCGATCTCCAAGCCCGAGGGAAAGGCAGTGGTGCAGGCACGCCTTGCGGCCGTCGGCGCTGCCGTGGGTGGTCTTCTCCTTGGTGGCCGGGTCCTCGTAGGTGACCGGGGCGTCGTCGGAGGCGCCCTTCACACGGGCGCAGAGGTCGTTCTGGACCCAGAGTCGCCGATCGCGCTGGCGGCGCGGGTCAGTCCGAGCAGGGCGGCGAAGGCGGCCGGGCAGTGAGCATGCATGCTGGAGTTCTCCTGATCTCGACATGGGTGAAGGGGGCGGGGCGGCCGGCCTCTTGCCGATGCTGTGGTCGCCCCGCAAAGGCGCTGTCGGCCCGGCCGGTTCGGCCGGGGCAATGGTCTGTGCGGTGTGGCGGTTACTTCCGGGGGAGGGTCGTTGTTCAGGCGGCCAGCCGGTGGATCACCGGGGCCGTGGAAGCGACGTACGTTTCGGGGCTGAGCCCAGCTGCCAAAGACGCAAGGGCGGGTTGCCCAACTCAGGCGACGGTTGTGCAGCCTGACTCTTCACCACGCTGATCACAGCAGCCAAACGGTGCCCCCCGTTACCTTCCTCGTGGCTCCGCAATGGGGCCTCCGGCCTTCAGGCTCGGCATGACTTCCCCCCTTGTTGTTCATGATCCGGTTGTTGTTCATGATCCGGGGGGGGTGGTGTCACCGGTCCCGGAGGCATCGACGGACCGCTGATGGGGGGGTTGAGCGCCGGCTTCACCCGAGTCGGAAGAGCTCTCCGTAACGTGGGTGTGGCAGCTCGGTGCCGAGGCAAGGCCGGACGAAAGCGTGATGGAGGGGCCTGCACGTGATCGACACCGGCGACATCGACGTCTTCCTCGGCCTGGACGTCGGCAAGGGCGAACACCACGCCACCGCCGTCACACCGGCCGGAAAGAAGGCGTTCGACAAGCGCCTGCCCAACACGGAGCCCAAGCTCCGCGAGCTGTTCGCGAAACTCCAGGCCAAGCACGGATCGGTGCTGGTTGTGGTCGATCAGCCGGCCTCGATCGGCGCCCTGCCGCTGGCCGTCGCGAGGGACATGGGCTGCCCGGTCGCCTACCTGCCGGGGCTGACGATGCGGCGGATCGCCGATCTCTATCCGGGCGAGGCCAAGACCGATGCGAGAGACGCATTCATCATTGCGGATGCGGCCCGGGCGATGCCGCACACACTGCCGGTGATCGATGGCGAGGACGAGACGATCGCCGAGCTGGAGATGATCGTCGGGTTCGACGACGACCTGGCCGGCGAGGCCACCCGCGTCGCCAACCGACTGCACGGCCTGCTGACCCAGATCCACCCGTCGCCGGAACGGGTCCTGGGACCGCGGTTGCAGCCCCTGCCGTCCTGGCCTTGCTGGAGCGGTTCGGCTCACCGGCACAGATACGCAAGGCGGCCCGTCGGCGGCTGGTCACGCTGTTGCGGCCGAAGGCGCCGAGGATGGCCGAGCGGCTGGTCGAGGAGATCTTCGCCGCTCTAGACGAGCAGACCGTCACCGTTCCGGGGACCGAAGCGGCCGCGTTGATCGTCCCGAGTCTGGCCGGATCGCTCGCCGCCGTGCTCGATCAGCGCAAGCTGCTGGCTGGGCGGATCGAGGAACTGCTGGAGGACCACCCTCTTTCGAAGGTCCTGACGTCCACGCCGGGCATCGGCGTCAGGACCGGCGCACGAATCCTGATCGAGGTCGGCGACGGCAGCACCTTCCCGACCGCTGGCCACCTCGCCGCATACGCCGGCCTCGCCCCCGCGACCCGCAGTTCCGGGTCGTCGATCCGCGGTGAACAGCCCTCCAGGAGGGAAACAAGCAGCTCAAACGGGCCTACTTCCTCTCCGCGTTCGCCGCTCTGGGTGACCCGGCATCGCGGGCCTACTACGACAAGAAGATCGCCCAGGGCAAGCACCACACCCAGGCCCTGCTCTGCCTCGCCCGCCGCCGGGCCGACGTCCTGTTCGCGATGCTCCGCGACGGTACCTTCTACGAGCCCCAACCCCCTGCGGCCAGGTGAGGAGTCCGGACCGCTCGGTCAGCCCTCCGGCCGAAGCCGCTGACGAGCGGCCTCAAGCCGCTGGTCATAGTCAGGCGCGAACAACTCAGGAAGGGCCTTGTCGAGCGTTCCGGCGATCCGATGGATCGGCGCCCAGACCGCCGGATCGTCGACAACGCGGCTGAGGTCCGTCATCTGGACCTTCTCCAGCCAGTGCGACAGCACCAGTGCCTCGTCACTCGTGAGCTTGATCGTGACCTGGCTATCACTCATGCACACCCCTACGGCTCGGCCCGCCCCTGACCGCACGAACCTACTGGCCTTGGACCTTGACCAAACACATAGGGGCACCCCCCGAGGTTCGCGAACAGAATCCGATCAACGTAACCGACTGACCACGAGCAGTTATCGAGATCCAGCCAGGCAACGAGCAAACGAACCCCGGGGCACGGGACCGGCATTACGTGGTGAGGGCGACGACGGCGACCAGGCCCACGACGACCGCGACGAGGACGGCGCCGCCCCCGAACGCGGTATTGAGGGGCTTCTCCAGGTGGGGGTGGCGGTGGGTGACGTAAGCCAGGCTGGCCAGGACGAGCCCGGCCACCAGGACCAGTAGCAGCCCGACGAGCAGGGTGAGGGTGAGGTCGAGCGTGGACACGGCGGATCTCCATTTCGGTGGTGCGCTCCGGTTGAGCGCGGGGCCGCAGTCCGCGATCCGGGCCGGTCGATCGAGTTCTCGCAAAAATCCGTTCCGGCTCTCTCCCAGACGGGTCCTGACGGGACGTAGAGGCGGATTCGCGGGAACTTGACGACCAGTTGTCGCGAGGTGGTGGCAGCACGATCGAGGAGGCACGGATTAGCGGCGCAACCCCTGCCCCACCACAGCTTTCCGCGCTCCGCATGGCGTCGGTACGCCATTCGTCTGCCATTCCACTGCCACTAGCGGCTGCGCGGCCGGCAATCGTCGAGCGAGCCGAACTCCTCCTCACAGATAGCGAAGGGAGCCAGATACCCATAAGCTCCCCAACCCCGCCCACGGCGCGGCCGGCCGCCGCAAGGACGTGCCGATGAGGATCTACGGCAGCGAGCCCGGCGAGCCGGACTCCCTTTTTTCCGGACGCCGCTAAACGGCAGTCGACGTCGCCGGGTGAAACGCGCAGCGACTGCTGGGCGGGCGGCCCTCCTCATCGAGGTGGTGCGTGTAGACCGGACGGGCGGGCCCGCTACGAGCGGCCGGCCCGGCGACGCGGGCCGGCCGCACTGAGCCGGTGACGCGCCCTGCACCATTGTCACCCGCCGTAGGAGTAGCTCCGCAACCTTTACTCGCAGGGCGTGGCATTGGCTGCCGGGCCGGCCCCGCGCCCCTGGAAGAGGGTCCGGAAGACCTCCGGAATCCCTCGGCAGAGACCGGCAGCTGAGCGGTCCCTCCGGACGCATTCCGGACCCTCGGCAGACGCTGGGGATTCGGGCGGCCCCTCGACGTCACCGGGTGGAGCGTGCAGCAGCGGCTGGACGGCGCAGTGTGTCTCGATCATGCGAGGGGGCAAGCGTGAAGTAGCTGCCTGAGGAGACTTCGATGCTGCGACCCACGTTATGCCGCTCGCCTACAAAGGCCTCGACACGATGCCGACCTGGTTTGTGATCACCGTGGCCGTGCTGGCCGCCATCGGTATCGGCTTAGCGCTGCACCGAGCGCAACGCTGACCCGGCACCCCCACCTGGTGACTAGCCGAGCCAGACGATATCCAGGACCGCCAGGTGCCGAGGAAGCTGGTTGATCACGTACACGATAAAAAGCTGGCCGATGGAGGCCGCACGGACGACTTCGCCTTCAGAATCCCCGGTGTTCCACTGCGGCCAGCCCCACGGGGAGCAACGGGCCTTCCTCCTCTCCGCGTTCGCCGCCCTCGTCGACCCAACCTCCCGGGCCTATGACGACCGAAGATCGCCCGGGGCAAGCACCACACCCAGGCCCTCCTCTGCCTGCATCAGACCGATGTTGACCGTCATGACGCTATGCCGGTCAACGGACCGTCCCACTCGCAGAAGCACCAGGGCGGCCGTTGCCGCTGCGCAGACCGCTCAGTCTGCACGGTGCGTCTGCGGGAGTCGCTGGGAGAGCCGCGGCCGACCGAGCAGGCGGCCGATTTTCCCTTCGGCCTGCTCCGTGTCGGCGTCGCGCCGTATGGGGAGCACCAGTACCCAGCTGACATCGGACTTGCGCGGGTCTCGACGGTGCTCGTTAACCCGGGCCCGGACGGTGCCACGACCACGACTCGTGGACCCCGTGTAAAGCAGCTCGAACGCTCCCGCGCCAAGGAGGTATACCGCCTTGTGCTCGTCGCCCGCGTAGTCGGGCAGCGCCCACAGGGCGATCTTCAGCGGTTGCCGGCGCAGCAGCTGGTCTCCCAGGGCGTTTGAGGCAAGGTCGTATGTCCTGCGCAGAGGTGTGCCCGGCAGCAGTGGGGCGGTACCCGGAGGAAACGTCGTCACTTGGCTTCCTCCTCGCCCTCTTCCTCGAGCCGGCTGAGATTGGCGTCCGCCTCCTCCTGCTCCCGTTTCTGCAGGTCCTTCTTCAAACCAGTCAGGTGGTAGGCCACGTCGTCCGCCTGCTCAAGAAGGATGGCCATCTGCTCGGCAGAGCACGTGATCTTGGACAGGCTCGCCTTGTGAAGTGTCTCGGCAGAATTCCCGGCTGCTCGCAGCTGAGCGGGAAGGGCTTCCAGCGCCTCTGCCACCGGGTTGGCGAGCTTGGCACGATCCTGCAGCCTCTTCTGTTCCCGCTCTTCGAGCTTGCCCTTTTCGATGCCGGCCGCCACGGCACGGATGTACGCGCTGTCTGCCCGCGAGTTCTCGAACGGGCAGTACGGGTCCTGTGCGGAGACCTTGCGGGGCTCAGCTCGTCGGCGCTCGTCGAACGAGGTCACGAACGCTGTGATGTTCTCTCGGAGCTGCGCTGCGCCCCAGGGCGAGGCGTGCATCATCTCCAGGACGACCGACACCGGGGCCGTAGTGAACGCGGTCGGGATGTCCTCGTCCAGCAGGTCCTCAGTCTGGCGACCGGACCCGGTGTCCGTGCGCAGTGTCCCCGTGAACGTCGTGGCGATAGCCCCCACCACGAGGAGGAAGGCGATGTGGTCGCCGAGTGCCACGTTGGCGATATCGATCCGCTTGTCGTCGTTCACAAGCCCCTGGAGCGCGGCTGCTGCCTCGCTGACGGCCGCTGTGGATTCGTTTACCTGCTGCTCCGTCACCTTCCATTCAGGCAGGCGGGCCTTGCGGTTCCATACGTGCCTGGGGATGGCGTCGCGAGTCCAGGCGCGTTGCCCGATCTCAAGCCTGGACTGCTGGTGCTCGTTGCCTCTCCAGTGCATGCGATCGAGAGACTGCAGCGGGCGACTGACAACGGCTCCGGCCAGCTCGCTGAATTGCTTGGCGTGGCACCGGCCGATCTTCAGCTCGCGGCGCAGAGTTGCAGAGATGCACGAGCGCCAGGCGGGATCGATCAGATCCGCGATGGCCTCGTAGGCCCAGTCGAGGTATTCCCATCCGCTCTGGAGTGGGCCGCGGTCCTGCTGGCGTTGGCGCTCTATGAGGGCTGTCGGCGCAACCTGGGCCAGGTCCGACAGCACAGCCTCGTGGGTGGTGCGGCGCTTGGACGTGTGGGAGTGGGCTGCCTGCTGATGATGAATCAGGCTGACAACTTCCATGACGAAGCGGTGGACATCGATGCCAGGGCCGGGGGCCCATAGCTCGGCGTCGCACTTCAGGGCGCGCCATCGGGCAGCGGTCTCGCCGACGCGCACGGCAAACTCGGCCTCGCCCCGTCTCCGGTTCTCCTCTGGCTGCGCACGGAGACGGGCCGACTCGTCGCGCAGGTCACGCAGCTCCTTGTTCACTTCGTTGACGTTTTCGCGGATGAGGTCGCCGACGCTCTCCTGCGTCATGACCGCACACACGGCGGGGTCCAGACCGAGGATGCTGAAAGCGGCAGTGGTGCGCGAGATTCCGTCCACTGTGAGGAACCGCCGCGTGACCTTGCCGCCGTGCCGAATCATGAGGGGGACCATGATGATGCGGTCCGAGATGCCCTCGGTAGCGACCATGAATCGTTTGTCGTTGCGTTCTTGCGTTTGGTCGGTGATGCGACGGACGGCGACTTCAAGACTGTCCTGACTGTCAACGTCGAGGACGAGCCACCCGGTCTCACTGCTGAACCTGCCGGCCTTGATCACGAGGTCGTTCAGACCCGTGAGAGACGCGCCGCTCTGGATCGAAGCGATGAGTTCGTCGTACAGCGGGTCGACGGGGGACGCCTCGGCGTCTGCCAGGCGCGGTTGCAGAACGAGGGCGCCGGCGACCGGGCTCGACTGGAACGTCCGGAGCTCGGCCATGTCCCCGCTGGGCAGCGTCTTCGGGAATTTGGCGCGTACGTGTCGGGCAGCCTCGGGCCCGAAGGCGGCGGAGGATATGAGCTCGCCGAGGGGGTCATCGCCGAAGTTCTTGACGAGCGACTTGCGGGCCTGGGCCGAAAGGGGCTGAATCGGATTCAGGCGTTTCAGCAGCTCGTGTGGGTCGTCGGCGGGCGGCGGAACGAAGGTCTTTGCCATCGAGGTCCTTCCAGCCGGCCCCGCAGCAGAAGGCGGTGAGCGGCAGCGAGTACAGGAGTACGCGGCTGCGGCCCCGGGCCTGGGTGACAGGCAGGAAGTCCGACAGGAATGGCACGATGCCGGAGGCGGTCGTCCATCTGTTCCCGCTCGGAGCACCGCACACCCGTTCCGGGCGCCGATCGGGCGACGGAACAGCTTCCCACGTCGGCCGTGACCAGGGCGTGAGAGAGCATGCGGCACTGCCCGGGCGGGCAGTCGCATTGTTATTGAACCGTCAGAGAGTCGGTGTGCACGGCATATTCGACATGCAGCGGAGGAAATGAGGCCCTTGCCGTCTAGCCCTGTCTACGAAAACTGCCTCGGCTCCGGAAGGCTGCTGTCCCCGCCACTGCGCACAGCAGCAAATTCGAGACTGAGGGATCAGACACGTGCAACTGGTTGGACGTGACAGCAGCTCACTGGAGTGTTACGGGGGCGGGAGCCGCGCTCCCACCTCGGTGGCGGTACATACTCAGTTACCGAGCCGCACGGGCATCAGCAGGTGCCTGTATCCAGCTCCGGCCATGTCCGGCCCCTGGGTGAGCAGCACCGGCTTGAGCCCGTCGGCTCGACGGATGTGCAGGGTGATGGTGTCAGAGGTGAACGTGCCGAGCACGTCCAGGAGGAAAACGGGGTTAAGAGCCAGGAGCCCTTTTTCTAGGACGTCGGCGCTTCCGTGGATGATCGCGGAGGGGACTGTCATCCCCGTGGCGCGGGACTGGTCATCGGCGGTGCCGAGCCGCGGAGCGAGAGTGAAGTTGTCGTGGTGTCCCACCCGAAGCTGACGGGTGCGCCGCCCTCTCCCTTGGCCTTGATGAGAGCCTGGCATTTCTTGGCGGCCCGCACGGCAGTGGCGCGGCCGACCGGCGCGGTGCGGAGGACCGAGCTGTCCGAGCGCCGCTGCAGAGCGTCCCCCTCGACATCCAGACGATGCGCCACGCCGCTGAGCAGACGTGCGACGTCGCGAGAACAGCTGGTAAGGACCTGCAAGGGGCCATCGCCAAGCTTCGCGCTTACACGGAGGTCCTCGTGCCCGAGGTGAAGTACCTCGCCACGAGGGCGCCCGCCGACGATCAGATGGCGATGGTCGCGCTCATCGGGGTCGAGGAAGGGCTGCGGCGCCTAAGCTCCCACACGTCCTCCGGCGACCCGCGTCGCGTAGCCCGCAGGCCGCCATGTCGGTTCTCGCCCTGTGCACCCACTACGAGAACTTGGCCCGGCCGTCGGTGCACTGACCGACGGCCGGGTCAATCCAGCCTTCCGCCCACGCCGTTCAGGCAGTCGGCAGGTGGAGGCAACTCCGCACGCCAATCGAAATTCCGAAGAGGAAACTTGGCAGCGCACGCGGAACGGAAGCGCACGGGCCGCGCAGAACCTTGACCTCCGCGTCCGGCGGCATGGCTCCGGACGAGGGCGGTGATCGGCGGCACACACTAGCGTCTCCTTTCACATAGATACTGTACGGTTATTTATGTCGTACCGTGGGTCACGCTGCGCACCCAAACCCGGTCCCTTTCAGGCCCACATCGCGTAGGCCGTTGAAGGAGAATCACATGATCCGCGCCGGTCACACTCCTGTGGGCACCGCCGAGGTAGCCAGGCTCCTGGGGCGCATGACTCTGCCCGCCGCCCTGGCCAAGTCTCTGCCCGCACCGATCAGCCGCTCTGGTGCGCAGTCACGCATCTGGGACCTCGAGCAGGTGAAGGCGCACCTGGCCGGCCGGGAGATCCCCGCGATTGCCGAGGTCGAGTCGGCCGACGACCTGCTGGACCGGGAGGAGGCCCGCCTTCAGCTGCGAAACGTCATCAAGCCGACAGCCTGGAACTCCTACATCGACCACGGCTTCGCCCCCAGCTCCGATCAGAAGGTGTGCGGGGTGTCCCACTGGCGGCGCAGCACGATCCTCGAGTGGGACGCCAACCGCCCCGGGGAAGGCGCCGGCGGTGGTCGCCCGAAGGGCAGCAAGGACACCAAGCCCCGCAACCGCGTAGCCGACGCCCGCCTGGCACGCGCCGATGCCCGGAAGGAGCGTGTGCGCCAGATGCTGCAGGACACCGGCGCACAGCTGACGCCGGCTGACGTCGCCGCGGCTGAGGAGATCTCGGAGCGCCAGGCGTACCGGCTGCTCGACGAGGCCCGGGCCGCGGCCGAGTAGTCGGGCTCGAGACCGGTCCCGTCACCGGTCCCCGTCGCCTGCGATCGTCGCTTTCGGTGATTGCACAGCGATGTGCGTGCAGCGGTTCTCGCCCCTGCGCACATGACCTGTTCCACTTGGAATCGGCCCTGCCTACCGTGTCGCCTGCTCAGTGCGCAGAGGTTCAGGTAGGCGCGTGAAGGGGGCACGGCACGCGCGAGTCGGCGGGTGCGCAGTCTGTACCGCGCCGGTGTCGGGGACGCGCGGCGCGGACTGCGCAGTGCGACTCGGTTCGGCTCGGCTGCGCAGCGACGAATGCGCACTCGGATGGATATCCATGACGGGGCGTCGGCCGGGGGGGTGCGCAGGCGGCGAGGCGCGTCGAGCAAGGGTCGGTGAGCTCTCCTACGGCAGGATTGAGTGAACTCTTGCCGGTCGCGCCGCCAGCTGTCGCGAGCGTCTGGGTTCGTGGTGAGGAGCCCGCTGCCCGTGAAAGGTTTCTCGGTTGCCCGTGGTGAGTTTTCCTCGCACCCATCCAACCGGTGGTGAGTTCTGCCGCGAGCTGTGGTGAGTTGTGCGGTCGCCGCTGCGCCCTTCGTACCTGCTCCCGTCCTCTTCGGCGTCTCGCCAGCGGCGAATGGGGCTCTGACCAGGCATGGTGAGTGGCGGGCCGAACTCACCACCGGGTGCAGAAACTCACCACGGGGGGCGTGCTTCAACCGTGATTTCAACCGGGTTGTCGTGGTGAGCGTTCCGGTGAGTGGTGCGGGGTTCCTTGGAGACAAGATCTGACCGCTTCTCTCCTTGGAGCCCCGGCATGACCGCAGGAACCTCTCGAAGGTCCGCCCCCGCGGCGTCTTCCTCTCCGCCGCTTCGCCCATCCGAGCCGCCCGCGAGGTCCTTGCGGGCGGCGAAGCGACGCGTCTCCCTGGCCCGGATCGGGGTCTGGACGGCGCTCGCCGCGGGCCCCGTTGCGCTGGTGGTCGCCTGCGCAACACCTCGTACCGTGGTGGCCGCTGCTCAGCCGAAGACCGCCGTCGCTGCCCCGGTGCGCACCGCCGATCCGTCCGGTGTGGCGACGCTGTTCTGTGATCTGTGGCTGCGCAGTGATGACGCAGCACCGGACAGCCAGACGGCCCGCATGGTCCACGCGCTGGCCCCGGACGTGGCACTGCCTTCTCACACCGGCGCGGTGAGTGCGCAGCCGGTTCAGTCTGTGTTGGCGGTGCGCAGTGAGCGTCTGGGGGGTGGTCGCTGGTCGGTGGTGGTCGCTGCGCAGTTCACCGTCCGTGACGAGGGTGCCGGTGCTGCTGAGGCAGGCAAGGCCTCTCGGGCGGTGAAGTACTTCGCCGTTCCGGTCGTCGCGACGGAGTCTGCGGGCGGGGCAGGGTCGTTCCAGGTGACGGCTCCCCCGGCGCAGGTTGCCGGTCCGTCGGTGGCGGCGTCCGGTGCCTCGCGGTTCGAGAACCGGCTTCCGGCCGACAGCGAGCTGGTCGCCTCGCTCGGTGAGTTCTTCGGCGCCTACCTCGCTGGGGTCGGTGAAGTGGACCGGTACCTGTCCCCGGATACGGAGCTCGCGGCCGTAGCGGATTCCGGGTACACCGCGGTGCGGGTGGAGGGGGTCTCGGCCGACTCCGAGATGGCCGCCGGCCCGGTGCCGGAGGACGGGACGAGCGTTCGGGTGCAGGCACAGGTAAGCGCTCTGGCCGCAAAGGCGGAGCAGTGGCCGCTGGCCTACGAGCTGACGATGACCGCCCGGTCCGGACGTTGGGAAGTCACCGCCCTGCACGCCGGAGCTGACCCGACGGCCAAGCCGTCCGCTGAGGACTCCGCTGCTGCCGGGGGTGAGGAGCAGTGAGTCGTTCTCTCGTGCTGGCCGGAAAACTCGATGCTCTGGGTGATTCATGGCTGGGGACCCTGGAGGACTGGGGTGACAAGGGTCTGAAGGTCGCTCTGATCGCCATCGTCGTCATCACCGTGGTCCGGAAGGTCAGCCTCAAGGCTGGCATCGGGGCCCTGATCGGTCTCGTCCTGGCCCTGGGGATCTACAACTCCCGCGATTCGCTGGCCAGCATCTTCGAGGACGAGGTCAAGAATCCTGCCAACTCGCAGCCTGCGGCCGTCGTCGTGGTCGCCGAGCAGACTCCCGCTCCGGCTCAGGGCGGTGTCCTGTGAGCGCCGCGAAGACGGACCGGCAGCGCGTGGCCCGCGTCTACACGGCCGCGCGTCGGCATCCGTGGGTGCTGGGCAAGCTCGGGGACTGGGTCATCTGGTTCGGCCCCTACACGCCCGCGCAGCTGGCGGTGCTCGGCGGCGGTGCGCTGCTGCTGGTCAAGACGTTCTCGTGGTGGTCGTGGCTGGGCCCGGTGCCGGTGGTGCTGTGGCTGGTCGCCGTGTGGGCGGTGCGCGGGGCGAAGATCAACGGGCGCTCGCCCATGACGGCTGCTCTGGGCTGGCTGACGCTGCTGGCCCGTCACCCTGCGGGACGCATCGCCGGGCGCGTGGCCCGCGACCGTTCGTCCACGCTGCTCTCCGGAGCGTTCATCGTTGAGCCTGCGGCGGCAGAGGTAACCAGCCTCGCCCCTGACGCCGCTCCGGTCCCCGCGGCACGGCGCCCTACGAAGGCGAGGAAGAAGCCGTCCACGCGTTCCCGGGCGGCTCGGCCGGTGCCGCAGGCGCGGCCGGTGCCGGTCACCGGCCTGGCCGGGCTTCTCGCCGGTGCGCAGACGGGGAGGTCCTGATGCGGATTCCGTTCCGGCATATTGCCGGGCATCTGGTCTGGTCGGTGTCCGGCACCGTGTGGGCGATCTGGCGCGTGGCCCCGGTCGGCGGCCGGTATGCGCCGCCGCAGGTACGTGAGGAGCTGTTGAGCCGTGTCACGTCGCTGGTGCGTTCGCTGGCCGGGGCGCCGCGCGTGTTCGGGCTGGCAGCGCGGGTGGACCCGGGCGAGGTCGCCGAGCGGATGGTCGAGGGCGTCGACTGGCAGCACCTGCCCGCTTGGGCGGAGACCACAGCTGCCGCTCTGGATCTGCTGGCCGGTCAGGAGATGCACCGGCGTACCCTCTGGCTGGCTGTCCCGCTGACGTCGCCGGGGCGCAGGTTCGATCTGGCCGCGAACGGGTCGGCGATGTGGTCGGAGCTGTCCGGTGCGCTGGGGCTGGCCCCGGTGCCGGTTGCCGCGGACGAGGTCACCGAGTTCACCGAGCGGGCAACCCGTGTACAGACCGCGCTCGGTGGTGGTCTGTCGCTGCGGCCGGCCCGCCCGGCGGAGGTCGTGTGGATGCTCCAGCACGCGGTGCACCGGGGTCTGGAGGAGCCGCTCCTCGCTGATGCCGAAGAGTCCTCCCTCTACGGGAGCCGGCTGCAGGGTGAGGAGCTCCACTCCCCCTCGTACGCCGACCTGGGCCAGGTCCGCCTCGCTGAAGGCGGCCACCCCACCACGGATAGGGGCGAGGCCCGCAAGCAGGCGAAGAATGGGAAGGGAAGCCGCTCGGGCCAGGGCGGGGCTTCGTGGTGGCGCAGGGATGGTGCTTCCCCGCTGGCGCGTCGGTGGCTGGAGGTGGAGTGCGAGGCCGGGACCGGTTACCAGGCGCACCTGGCGCTGGCGGAGTTCCCCGCGGTGCAGGCGCTGGAGTCCGCGGATCTCCTCGCGCAGCTGGAGTCGCTGGACTTCCCTGTCGACTTCACCGTCGACATGCAGGTGGTCCCGTCGGAGCGGGCCCGTGAGCAGGTGCGGCGGAAGAAAAAGGAGCTGCTGGACCAGGCCGAGCAGTACGGGGCTCAGCCCACCGGCATGCCCCATTCGCTGCCCGAGGCAGCCGGGGCTCTGGCCGAGCAGGACGCCAGGTTGTCCCGGTCAAGCGTGGAAGTGGAGGTCCAGTCCGTCACCGTCCTGACCGTGTGGGGGCCGGATCCGGTGGTGTGCGATGCCAGGGCACGGGCCCTGGTGGCGCTGTTGTCGGGTGGGGACTACCGGGCGGTGCGCCCGCACGGCATGCAGGAAGCCCTGTTCGCCCTGGGCCTGCCGGGGTCGGTACGCCCGGCGGCGGTGCGGGAGTTCACTCAGCATCAGCTGTCGGAGGACTGGGCCGCCGGCGGGGCGTTCACGAACACGCGGGTCGGGGACCCGAGCGGGATGATGATCGGTGTTGACCTGGACTGCGGGACGATTCGCCCCGTCCTGATCAACCTCGCGGATGCCCCGCAGCGCAACGCGAGCGCCTCGATGGGCATCGTCGGAGACCTCGGCGGCGGCAAGAGCGTGCTGGAGAAGCTCCTCGTGGCCGCGGTCGCCGACCGGGGCGGGCGGGCCATCGTCATCGACCGCACCCCGATCCGGGAGTGGGCGACGTTCGCGCAGTCCGCGGCTGTAGGCAGGTGCGAGGTCATCGACGCGGCGAAGGCCCAGCTGTCCATCGATCCACTGCGCGTGTTCGGCGGCCCCGTCGGCGCTCACTACGCCTTGTCGTACCTCACGCTGCAGCTGGGTGTCGGGCCGATGTCCGCGTCCGGCGCGGTCCTGCACCACGCGGTCGAAGAGGCCGCTGCCGGCCCCGATCCGTCGATGGCCTCGGTCCTGCGGGCGCTCAGCGCGCTGGCGGCGAGCAGCTCGCCCGGCTCCAGCCGCCGGGACGCGGCGACCACCATGTCCGAGCTGCTGGCCATCGTCAGCTCGAACCCGCTGGCGGGCATGGTCTTCGATCCGGGCCTGCCGCCGGTCACGTTGGACGGTGATCTCAGCGCGGACATGGTGGTCATGACGACCACCGGTCTCACGCTGCCGCCGCGTGAGGCGTTCGCCGACATGGAGGTCCTGCGTCAGCAGCCATTGGAGGCCCTGATCGGCAGGGCGGTGCTCTACCTGATCGCGGCCATCGCCCGCCAGGCAGCGTTCAGCGACCCGTCCCGGTTCTGCACCGTGGCCATGGACGAGGCCTACTGGCTGACCAGCAGCGCCGAAGGAAGCGCCCTGGTCCACGAGATCCTGCACGACGGCCGCAAGCACGGCGCCGGCTGCATCCTCGCCGCTCACGACGCCGACGAGCTCGGCAAGGACTCCGGCCTCCTCGCCTACAAGGCCCTGGCCCGCACCAGCGACCAGGCCCGCGCCCGCAAAGGCCTGGCGTTCCTGGGCCTGGACAGCGAGGACGAAGACCTGCTCCGCATAGTCACCACCGGGCTGTCCCCCGTCGGCCAGAAGGGCCGCGAAGGCGAAATGCTGCTGCGCGACCCACGCATGCAGGTCGGCCGCATCAAGGTCCACGTGCCCCCCGTGCCCCGCATCGAGAAGGCCATCTACACCACGCCTACAGCCACAACTCCTTCCCAGCGCAAGAGTGCCCCCGTCGCCGAGGAGGTCACTCATGCGGACGTCTGAGGCCGACCCGCGGTCGCTGCTGACATCTCTGACCGTCGCCACCGTTGGTGGGTGGGTCCGCCGGTGGACCCCGCAGCGCGGCACGCTGCGCCAGGCGCTGTACGTGTGCGTACTGGTCGTCGTGTTCCTGGTGGTCAACGCGTCGGTCGCGCACGCCGCGACCGGTGGCAACGGCTCGGCCGACCTCCTGGCCCCCTTGAACATCCGGTCCTCCGAGGGGATCCCGATCGACGGGTACGAGCTGTCCGCGAACGGCGGGTCGATCGTGTCCCTGAAGTCGCAGGCTCTGGCGTTCGTCCTGAGCGGCCTGTTCACGATCATCCGGGTGTTCGTCGGCCTGGCGTGCTGGGCGGTGGAGTTCGCGTTCCGCTTCCCACTGCTGCGGATGCTTTCCGGTCCCGCGCAGAAGGTGTCGGACGCCTACGAAAGCGCAGTCGTGGACACCCTCGGTCTCAAGGGCCTGCTGCTGTCGTGGGCGTTCGTGTTCGGGCTGGTCATGGTCATGCGCGGCAAGGTCGGCAAGGGGCTCGGCGAGATCGTGCTCACGCTCCTGATCGCCGCGTTCGCCGCGTCGGCGTTCGTACGCCCCGACTACCTGCTGGCCGAGCAGGGCCCTTTGGTCGCGACGCAGGAAGGGGCGGCGGCGGTCGCGCAGCTGACGGTGAACTCCTACAGCTGGGGCGGGAAGATCGCAGGCGGGGAGCCGTGCGCGAGCCTCTCCGGCGGGGCTGAGCTCAAGTGCCTCGAGCGGGAGCGTGCGAAGCCGGTCTCGGCGACCGAGGTGGCGCGGCCGATCCAGGAGTCGGTGACGAACGCACTGGTCGTGAAGCCGTTCATGCTGCTGCAGTGGGGGCGGATCCTGGACCCGGCGAAAGCATCCGACAAGAAGGCCTACGCCATCCATCTGCGGCTGGTCAGCGGCGGCTACCTGACCGGCGAAGGCAGCAAGGACGACGACCCGTGTGAGCAGATCGACGGCCCGGCGAAGGAGTTCTGCGAGAGCGACGGCCACAAGCGGGACGCAGTACTGCCGCCGCTCACCCCCGGCAACGCGCTGCTGGAGACTCCCAGCCCGGTTCTGACCGAGGAGGACCAGCAGCTGGCCGCCGCGCTCACGGACATGGAGAAGGCGGGGCCGGTCGGTAAGGCGGCTGCTCAGTACGCGAAGAAGCCGACGTGGTGGCGGGCCGGCGGCGCGGTCCTGCTGCTTATCGCCGCCCTGCTGATCTGCGCGATGCTGCTGTCGGCGGTCATCGTGCTGCTGGGCACCCAGGCCGCTGACGTCGCGGCCGCCGCCGGCGGTGTCGTCGCCTTCGTCCTGGGCATGCTCCCCGGCCCCAGCCGACAAGCCGTGTGGAAATGGCTGGCCGTCTTCGCGATCAGCATGCTGTCCACTTTCGGGATCTGCATGTTCATCCCCTTCTTCGGGATCGCCGTGGACGCGATCCTCACCAACGGCCCGGACCTGATGATCGAACGGATCCTGCTCCTGGACGTCATGGCCCTGGTCGGACTCGCCTTCCACCGCAGGCTCCTGAGCGGTGTCTCGTCGTTCGGGAACCGCATGGCCATGCGGATGCGCTACGCGAAGATCGGCGGCTCGCACCTGCCCGGCGACTCCTCCGAGATCGGTGCCGCGCTGGCCATGAACCTGGGCGGGCAGACAGGCGCAGGCCTCGGCATGGGCCTGCTGGGCCGCCCGACCGGCGCAGCCCACATGCTGGGTATGCGGCACGGACTGCTGAACAGCGTAGCCGCGATCGCCGACGGGGCGGGCCAGCCCATCGACGGCGGGCGGCTGCTCGGCGAAGCGGCAGCCGAAGGCAGCCGCGGAATGGCACCGATGATGCTCGGCCTGGCCGGAGGCCGCCTCGCTCTGCGCGGCGCGTACGGGGCCCTGATCGGCCGTCGCCCACAGGAGGAAGACGAGTCCGTGCGCCTGTTGCGGCTCATCGCCAAGGAGGGCCCACAAGGTGCTGCGGAGGCCTCGGCCGGTGCGGGTGGAGCCGGGGACACCATGCGGGTCCACAAGGTGACCGGCGAGATTCTGCCCGACCAGGCGACCGAACCTGAGCAGCCCCTGGCCGGGACCCGCCTTCACGAGAAGGCGATGCGGTTCCGGGGCTACAGGATCGCCAGCCGCACCGCCCGCTTCGGATACGGGGCAACACTCGGCGCACCTCGCAACCTCAGGGCCGGTGCCCGTGCGGCAACTGCGGTCACCCGTGATGCCCACACGCAGCTGCGGGTCGCTGCCAGTCAGGTCCGTGAGGACGCCGGTGAGTGGGCTTCGGCCGGGCGGGCCACCGCTGCGGGCGTCGACCACGTCTCGCAGAAGGCTGCCGCCACCTGGCAGGCCCACGACCCCACGGCACCGGCACGCACCGCGGCACGCAACGCCGCCGCCACAGCGATCATCGCCACGGGTCCGACCACCTCTTCGATGGCCCCCTCGGCAACGCCAACGGGCCCGGGAGCGGGGAACACCTCGGCCGCACGGCAGGAGGACCCGGCTGTCGACGCGCGCCGCCGAGTGTTCGACGCCCTCATGCGCGCCCAGCGCACCGGATGGGACAACGAGCCCTCGTGGGGCGGTGATCCGGAGTGAAGGGCTGGAAGAAGGCCGGATGTCTCGGTGTGCTGCTCCTGGTGTGTGCGGCAAGCTGCGTCGCACCGATGGTCTCGATGATCTCTGCCGCCACCACGATGAGCGGGGAGCAGGGCGAGGACATCGGAGGGTCAGCGCCCGGGATCCCGGAGCGGATGCTCGCCGCGTACAAGAACGCGGCCGTCGGCGTGAAGGACGTGGTGCCGGGGTGCCGGGGCATGCGGTGGCAGATCCTCGCGGGGATCGCCCGCATCGAGTCCAACCACGCGGGCGGGCATTCCATCAGCGCGGGCGGGGACATCAGCCCGCACATCCTGGGCCCGGCGCTGAACGGATCCGGGGTCGGGGGGAACACCAGCGTCTTCCCCGACACCGACCGCGGCGAATGGGACGGCGACCCCGTGTACGAGCGGGCGGTAGGCCCCTTCCAGTTCCTTCCCCAGACGTTCCGCGGTTACGGCGAGGACGCCAACGGCGACGGAGTCACCGACCCGCACAACGCGGACGACGCCGCCCTGGCAGCAGCCTCCTACCTCTGCGGGGAGGGCCGCAACCTCAAGGACGAAGCCCAGTTGAAGAGGGCGATCTTCGTCTACAACCACTCCGACGCCTACGTCGCCGACGTCCTGGGCTGGATCCACCGCTACGACGAAGCCTCCGCCGGAGCAGGTGAGATCGGCCAGGCAACCGGCACCGCCCGCACCGTCCTGTCCGCAGCCCTCGCACAGAAAGGCATCCCGTATTCCTGGGGCGGCGGCAACGCCAAGGGCCCCTCCCTCGGGGTGTGCTGCTCCCCCGGAGGCCAGGACGGGCGCACCGTCACCGGCTTCGACTGCTCCGGGCTGACCCTGTACGCGTTCGCGCGGGCCGGTGTGAGTCTGCCGCGCACGGCCGCCGCGCAGGCCGATGTCGGCACGCGGATCCCCGCCTCCGCCGGCGTCGGCGCACTGAAGCCCGGCGACCTCGTGTTCTACGGCTACATCCCCACCCGCAACAGCACCATCCACCACGTCGGGATCTACCTCGGAAACGGCCAGATGATCAACGCCCCCAAGCCCGGAACCTCGGTCCGGGTCGACTCCGTCAGCTCCATGGCCGACTACGCCGGAGGAGCCCGGATCCTATGACCCTCCCACCAGCCTCAAAAGGCAGCCACGCCCTGCTAGCCGTCGCAGGTGTCCTCGGCGCGACCGGTTGCGCCCTGGTGCTCTACGCCATGCCCTCACACCACGAAGCCGGTGCGCCACGCACGACTCCGTCCCCTGCATCGGCGACCCGCCCCGCAGCACAGCCCACAGCTGGTGCAACACCGCCGGTCACCGCCGAACCACCGACCACTTCACGCGCAGTCGAAGCAGCGCCTGCAGTGCCGCCTTCCGCACCGGCCGCCGCGCGGGCCCTGCCGGAGCCGGGAGCAGGTCCCCGCGCCGATCCTCTCGTCCAGGACTCCCTGGAACGAGCGCTCCCCTCTGACCTTGCACCGGCCGACGAGGCGCAGCTGACCGCATTGGGACGCGTGGTGTGGATGGCCGAGCTCACCGGCACGGGCCGGTCCAAGTGGCCCGGCTACTTCCCGGGCTCGCCTTCGGTCGCCGTGTACTCCCAGGCCCGCATCCAGGCGCTGATCGCCCGCCGCGACAACAGCCACCAAGCCGACGCTGTGGTGCACCTCGTGTGGGCGGGAGCCGACCCGGCCGGCACGTTCCTGGACGGGCGAACAGCAACGCTCCGATTCACCCGGCAAGCCGGGGCTTGGACGCCCGTGCGGTGAGCTCCGAACGAAGCGAGAGACCGCGCCTGCGCGTTAAGCCAGCGGGTGCGTGAGAGCGGACAACTCAAGATCCTTGTAGGCGGACAAGTCAGGTCCTGATCCGGACAGCTGATCTCCCTTTCCGCGGACTCATTCGTGTCGATTCCGAACAGGTGATCCCTCCGTTGGTTGGCTCGGTGCTGCCTGGCAGCGAACCAACTCATCTCCGGAGGGATCGTGAAGAAACCTGACAGGGAGATCATGGAAACTGTTGCTGATCCGCCCGAGATCGTTCCCGCCCCGTCCCCGGTCCCGCCATCGCCGACACCACCGCCGATCCCCGCCGAGCTGGAAGCCGTCCTGAAGCGGATGCGGTTCCCGTACCTGCGCCGGGCGGCCCCCGAGGGTCCACCGCGAGACGGGCAAGACCCCGGCCTCCGCGCTGGACGTCGAACGCACCCGCCTGCACCCACTGCCCGAGAACCCGCACACGCTCGCGCTCGGCGAGTCCCGCCAGGTCCTGCGGGACCAGACCGTCCGCTTTGGCGGTCCGATACTCGACCCCGTCGGGCCTGGTCGGCCAGGAAGCCTGGGTCCGCGCGGACGGCGAGGAACTCGTCGTCGTAGTCGATCTCTCCCGGCTCGCCCACCGTCCGGAATGACGTGATCGTGACGAGCAACCTTCACCCGTCTGGATTCGATTCGATCATGCCGAAGACGCTGGCCACCGCCGCCGTCGACCGGCTTCTGCATCACGCGCACATCGTCCTGACCGAAGGCTCCTCGCTCCGGCTCACCCAAGCCACCAGCGGTCAGGGAGTCGTCCCCCTGGCGGCGCAATGATGAACGGGTCAAGCTGACCTTGCCTCGCGTGGGGTCAGCCAGCCGCGAATGCGGCCAGCAGAGTGTCGGCCCGGACCTCCAGTTCGGGGGTCAGAGCTCCCTTCACGCCCAGCATGACCTCATGGCCGCCGACCGCGCGGGCAAGCCGAACCTCGACCTCTCGATGCTCGCCGACCAAGGGATACGAGTACCAGCCGTCGGACCGCTCGTCGTCGGTCCCCTCGACCGCCAGTGCCACCGTCTCCCAGTCGGTGGCATCGAAGCCGTAGCCCACATAGTGCGACAGCAGCTCCAGGAACGACCGCAGGTTGCGTTCCCAGATCCATCCACCGACTTCTGTCATGGCTCCCCCTCCGTGCTTAGGAGAACAGCCTGTCATGAGCCGGCACCCGCCCACCCTACGCATGCGCTGCACTGTTGTTGAGCTGCCCGGGTGAAGCATTGTCATACCGGGCAGGGAGATCAACTGTCCGCCAGCAGGGACCAGAGCTGTCCGCCCACCCGAATGTCCTACTGTCCGTTGACAGTGCGCAGCCATGGTGAGTTTGCGCGACGGCTCCCCCGTTCTTGTCGCCGGGGACGTCTGCTCCCTCAGTGCGACATCCCGAGACAGGTGCCCTGACCAGCGATGGTGAGTGGCCAACGGGCCGCCACGCACTCACCACGAGGGCTGTTCCTCAACCGTGATTTCAACCGGGTGGCCGTGGTGAGCGAATCGGTGAGTGGTGCCGGGTTCCTTAGGGACAACACCGGATCACCTCCCTTTAGGAGTACCTCATGCCCCTACACCTCGCTCTCGCGGTGGGCCCCGCCGGGACGGATACGCGGAACAGGCCCGCACCTGCGCCCTCGTCCGAGGGGGCCTGATGGCCCTCCATGGCATCACCATGGCTTCCGCCCCCGGCGCGGCATGGGGCGTGATGACGGCTCTGGGTTCGCTGATGTGGTCGTGGGCGAACTGGATCTACGCGTATGCGTGGCTGCTGGGATTGGTCGGCACGGTGCTGGCATGCGGTTGGACGGTGCTGGAGCGCCGTTTGTCGGCTGCGGCGCTGGAGCGGCGCACCTTTGTGGAGCTGGTGCCGTCTCGTCAGTTCGAAGCGAGCGGTGAAGAGATCAGCCGGTTCGGTGCGCAGCTGATCCGGGCGGCCGGTGCGGGCCCGTGGTGGGCGCCGAGGTCGGCGCGGGCGGTGCGGGTGCGGCTGCGGGCCGATGGCGGTAAGCCGCTGACCTACCTGGTCGAGGCCCCGGCGTCGGCGCGGCATCTGCTGTTGCAGACCCCGTATGCCCGGGTGCGCTCGGAGCCGGTCCGGCCACCGCTGGCCAAGCGGCGGCGCAAGGAGACGGAGCACACGGTGCGGGCGGTGTTCGCATTGCACGGGGCTCCGGGGGCGCGGTTGCGGGATGTTCCGTTGGAGCCGGATCCGTTGCAGCCGCTGATCGACGCAGTCGCCGACCTTCGGGCGGATCTGGGTGATCTGGCTGAGGTGTGCCTGGACATGTCGCCGGCGTCGAAGTGGCGGCTGCGGGCCAGGCGCTGGCAGGTCGTGGACTCCGCGCGGCAGCACGCGCGGCGTGAGTCGCGTCGCGAGGCGCGGTGGATGACGCAGGACGCCGCGACGATGGAGGACGCGTTGGCGTGGCAGGTCACGAAGCTGACCATGCCTCGCGAGCAGCGCTCGGGGTCGGGGCGGAGCCTGCTGATGGCGCCGCGGCCGCCGCGGCTGGATCGGGATAAGGCGCTGGGGAAGCTGGCCGAGGACGCCGGGCTGGTGCGAGTGCAGCTGTTAGTGCGGTGCTCCTCGAACGTGGTGGGCAGGGCGGAGCGCCGGTTGCGGCACATCGAGGCGGCGCTGGACGTGTACGCGGCGCGGACCCGGTTGTCGTCGGCCGGCTGGTCGGTGGGCCCGGTGCGGGTGGGCCCGGACAGGTGGCCGTGGCGGGAACGGTTCGATGAGCGGTGGGCGAGCGGGCTGATGCGGCCCGGGCGTAATTCGTGGGCGCGGGTTGAGGAGCTCGCCGGGTTCCTCAAGCCACCGACGGTGCACGCCCGGTTGCCGCTGATGGCCAATGACATTCCGACGTTCGATCCGCAGGAGCTGAAGCAGGGGCTGGTGCCGCAGGGCTGGTACCGGGGTCCAGACGGGCGCGAGCGGCTGGTGGCGACCCGTGAGGACGACACCCTGTTCGAGGTGCAGGTCGGCAAGCCGGGTGGGGCAAGACGATGCGGGCTTTGTGTCAGGCCGTCGCTTCTGCTCACGGGGGGCGGGGGCTGGCGTTCGTCGATCCGCACAGCGACTCATGGACGACTGTCGCCCCCTACCTCGCTCATCCCGAGATCATGAGCCGGGTCTGGCTGTTCGACCTGACGGTGCGCCGGGGTCAGGACAAGCTGGCTTGCTGGAACCCGCTGGACATGAGGGGCGGACGGGCCGCGCATGAGGTGACGGCCGCCACTGTTGACGCGTTCGCCACCAGTCTGGGCTGGGGGGACGCCAACGCGCCCCGGGCCATCACGATCCTGACGAAGGCCATCGAGGCGCTGGTCTCGGTGAACACCAAGGCCGTCGACCACAACGCGCCGCAGTGCCAGGCCACGGTGTTCCAGATCCGCTCGCTGCTGACCGATCCCGGATTCCGCCATCTCGTCATCAGCCAGCTCGAAGAAGAGGCCGCCGCGTGGTGGACGACGTCGTTCACCGAGATCCCCAAGGACGCCCTGCCCACCGTCCTCAACCCGCTGGACCGCCTCGCCTCCTCGCCGGTCATCAGAGCCTTTCTGGGGCAACCGGTGGGCAGCTACGACATCCGTCGCGCGATGGATGAATCCAAGGTGGTGTGGATCTGCCCGGCCGGGACCGGGCCGACTGACCGGCTGCTGGTGTCGCTGCTGGTGCGGGACATGCTGCGCGCCGGCCTGTCCAGGCGTGACCTGCCCGAGCGCCGCCGCGCATCGTTCCGGCTGTACCTGGACGAGCTGATCTCCCTGGACGGCTCCGCGTCCACGTCCCTGGCAGAGATCACCGAACAGCTGCGCAAGTTCGGGGTGCGGATGCATGGCATGACCCAGCTCCTGCACCGGCTCAGCGGCGACGTGCGTACCGCGCTGCTGCAGAACGCCTCGTGTCTGTCCACGACCGCGGGCTCCATCGAAGCGGTCCGCTACATCACCGACGAGTGGGGCGACCAGGTCAGTTCCGCCGATGCTGCCGAACTCGACCGCTACCGGCACTGGGCGTCCTTCACCGTCGCCGGCAAGCGCGTCGGACCGCTGCAGATCAGGGGCCCGGAACTCAACGAGGTGTTCCGTCACCTAGCCAAGCGCGACCAGACGCGCGCCCTGCTCCGTGCCGCCCACACCAACACCGGCGCCACCACTCTGGCTGACCTGACCAAAGCAGTCACCAAACACGAGAAGACCGTCCGCGGCTTCCTCACGGCCCCTGGCCAAGACGGCACCGACGTCAACTCGAACGAACGGGAGCAGTACCGATGAGCGTTCCCACCACCCCAGCGATGATGACGGCCGCCGACTCGGCCGAGCCATCGGACACGGTGACACAGCACGCCCCAGCGGACACCGCGGCACACCGGGCGATGGCCCTGCTCGCCCAGCACCGCGTCATCACCACCCCTCACCTGCACAGAATGCTGGGACCGAACAAGCCACGCTCGTGGACATCGGAGTCACTGAACGCACTCCGGGACGACAAGCTGATCTCCTTCGCTGTGCTGCCCCGGTCCCGCGGGACCCGGCTGTGGTTCCTCACCCCCCGGGGCGCCCAGGTGGCGACCTTGTGGCCCGAGCTGCGCGGGCGCAGTGTCGTGCCTCCGGGCAACGCGACCGAGGCCTCGCTGCGGGCGCCGCACACCCTGGCCGGGGTGCGCGCGCATCTGGCGTTCCTCGATGACGCACGGGCCCGTGGGGATGAGTACGGGGCGCTGGACTGGGTGCCGGAGATCGCCCACCGGCTGCCGGACACCGGTGGTGAGGACCGGCTGATCGCAGATGCGGTGATGCACTACACGGCGTCCTCTCCACGGCGGTTGCAGTACCGGTCGTTCGTGGAGATCGACCGGGCCACAATGAGTTCGGAGCGCCTGGCAAGCAAGCTCATCTCCTACGCCCGGTTCCACGACTACACCCCGCAGCCGGTCGGACGCCGGGGGCTGGTCGGCGACCAGGCCGCGATGCTCGCCTGGCAGCGGTTCTACCCCCGCTTCCCCCGGATCCTGTTCATCCTGACCGGCGCCTCCACCCGGACGCTGCAGCAGCGCACCGAGGACCTGCGGGCCATGACCACCGAGCATCCGCTCGTCGCCACGCTGGCCGCCAAGGTTCCGCTCGGTGCGGCCGTGCTCGAGGAGCTAGAGGAACACGGGCCATCGGCGCCGGTGTGGACGCCGCTGTCCGGGCCGGCCGAGCGCCGATCGTGGATGGAGCTCTGATGGCGAAGCCACCGCGGCAGTTCGGCGGCAGCATCGTGCGGGGGCCGATGGCCGCCGACGCCTTCCAGGCCCACTTCACCCAGATCCACAACGCTCTCTTCCGGGACCGTCGTCTGTCCTTCAAAGCCAAGGGCATCTTCGGGTTGATCAGCACCCACCGGAACGGATTCGGCGTGAGCCAGGCCGCTATCTCCTCGTTCTCCACCGACGGAATCGCGGCCGTCGGCTCCGGGCTGAAGGAGCTGATCAGCTTCGGGTACCTCCAGCGCGAGCGGACGCGCAACGAACTCGGTCAGCTCGGCGAAGCCGAATACTTCATCACTGACATGCCAGACGGCCTGGTCCTCTCCTTCGATCCCGGCTGCGACCCCCTCGGCCAGGACCCCGAAGAGGTGGAGAGAATCCGCAGGTCGGAGCCAGGATGCAAAAACCGCGTCCTGGACCACAGCACGGAAACCCGCAGGTCAGAACCTAGATGCGATTTCCCTAGACAGGGTGAGCCAACACTGGAAAATCGCCTACATAAGAAGACCACTACTTCTAAGAAGACCAACAAGAACAAGAAGGATGCGGCTGCGCCGCGTAGCGGTGGGACGTCCGTCAGGACTTCAACCTCAGGTAGTAGCGCGCGTGAGGCTGCAAGCGACTACGCCGCGTCCGGCAAGACGCCCTCCTCCCCCGGCCTGAACTCGACACCAACCAGCCGGCCGAAGACTGCGCGGCCCGGGGGCAAGGGCAAGGCCCAGCACTCCGTATCTGAGCTGTCGGTGGTGCGGGCGGTGCGGGCCTACTTCCCGCCTGCCCTGCTGGAGGTTCTGCCGGAGCTCCCGCAGGTGTCCACGGCGATCCTGTCGGCCATGCGGAGCGACGGGCGGACCGTCGAGCAGCTCGGCGAGCGGATCCAGTACCGGTGGATGCATCACGGTTTCGCCGCGAAGTACGCCGCTGGGGAGCTGAGCAACCCGGTGGGCGCGGCTATCGCGCTGGTGCGGCCGCTGCGGCGCGGTGACCGCTACGCGTGTGCGGACGCTCGGTGCGAGAACGGGCGTGACGTCGTTACCGGTGTCGAATGCCGCCTGTGCGAGATCCGTATCGCCGACCGTCAGGCCGCCTGGGCGCCCCGGGCCCCCCGGAGCGGGCCCACGGGGAAAGCTGGAGGCCGGACGGGTCAGCTCAAGGACTGCGCGGAACCCTCGTGCCGGCAGCCGATCCCCACCGCAGGCGGGCCGCTGTGCTCGAACTGTCTGGTTGATGCCCAGGAGGCTCAAGAAGCTGCGAGAAGGGCGTCAGCCCGATGGGAGGCCGAAGCCGAAATGCCCGCTCTGCCATGCCGTGGAGAGGAGGAAGACGCGGTGACCGCCCGACTGCGTGCCCGGATCGCCGGGCAGTGGGGCACACAGGAAGAGTTGGCAGCGTACGGGTACGGGGCTGAGCTGTAAGTGAACAGGCACTGAGCCTTTTCCATCTTCACTCTGAGCTGGTCAGATGGAGGGTGAGGACGGCCTGGACGAGGGTGGTGATCCGGGTGGTCGAGCACCGTAGTTTGCGGAGGAGCCTCCAAAACTTGAGGGTGGCGATGGCCTGCTCCCCGAGGGCTCGGATCATTGTGTGAGACCAGTTCGCCGCCTTGGCCTGTGGAAAGGGTCTCGCCCCGCCGCACTGCCTCCGCCTGGGTGATGTGGATCGCCGTCACCGCTTCGCTCAACTCCCTTCGACCGCGCATCCCATGGCTCACAACGGGCCGTGATCGATAGGATGGAAAGGTCGAAACTTGGGAGGATCCGGCAGTGTCGTTGAGCTACTACGTGTACATCTCCGACAGCAAGGTCGACATGCTGTTGCCGCAGATCGACCCCGGATTCGGGGCCAAGCGTCAGACGGAGGTAGGCGTGAACCTCTCCGTGCTGTCGGCTAAGCGCACCACCGAGGGCCCGCCGAACGACCGGATCACCCGTCTCGAGGCGGTCGTCCGGTACCTCCGCGACCACGGTGACCTCGGCACAGTGGACGCACCGGGCCAGTACTTCTGGGGCTCGCTGCGGATGCGCTGGGGCTCGTTCCGCGATGACCCCGCGTCCTCCCTGGTGTTCTTCGGCGGGCGCAGCGAGGACACCGTCGTCGCCCTGGGCGGCTCGTACCGGCACGTGTACGACTACGTGCCGGACGCAGAGGCCCACGGCGTGGGGCGCTCGATGATGTCCTCCATGCTCGACGGCCTCGGGATCACCTCCGACCTGGAGGACGAGTACGTCGCCGACGCGGTGGACGGCGACCTCGACCACGTCGATCGCGCGGCGCTGGGCCGCGTTGAGCGGGCCGTCGCGCGACTGCGCTGGCCGGCGCAGAACGTCGAGTTCGTTGCGAAGCGGCTGCTGCACGGCGAAAGCCCGGACGGCACCGGCACGTCGGTGCTGCTCGGAACACCTCTGTACGCCGCCGTGGTGGACTGACGCCGATGGCCACCTGGCGCCGCGGCGACGTCATCCTGGACCTGTACGAGGTCCTGGATGTGGTGCGCACCGGCGGCCTCGGACTGGTGCACCGGGTCCACCACCGCGGCTGGGACATCGACCTGGCGGTGAAGACCCCGCGCCCGGCCGTCGTCCGCTCGCCGGACGGAATCGGGGACTTCGAGCGGGAGGCGGAGGTGTGGGTGGGGCTGGGCCTGCACCCGCACATCGCCAACTGCGCCTACGTGCGCACCCTGGAGGACGTGCCCAGGGTCTTCGCCGAGTGGGCCGACGGCGGCAGCCTCGCGGAAGCCGTCCGTAACCGGACCCTGTACGGCGACGATCCCCTCGCGACGCTGCTGGACGTCGCGATCCAGTCCGCCTGGGGCCTGGACCACGCGCACGAGAACGACGTCGTGCACCAGGACGTCAAGCCCGCCAACGTGATGCTGACCCGGGACGGCACGGTCAAGGTCACCGACTTCGGTCTGGCACGGGCCCGCACGGCCGGGGAGGTGGAGCCGTTCGTCAGCCGGGGCGGCCTGGACCCCGCCTACTGCTCGCCCGAGCAGGCACGGTCACCGTCCGGGCTCACCCCGGCCACGGACGTCTGGTCCTGGGCGGTCACCGTGTTCGAAATGCTCCTGGGCAGGCCGCCGGTGCGGGACGGGACCACCGCAGGCGACGCCTTCGAGGACTACACCCGCTCCCAGACGCCGGGCGCGATCCAGCGGGTGCCGGTCGAGATGCTGGACGTACTGCGCGAGTGTTTCGCGAAGGACCCCGCCGCACGCCCGTCCCGGCTCGGCCCGCTCGCCGAGCGGCTGGTCGAGGTGCACCGGCGCGAGGTCGGCCCCTATCCCCGCCATGCCCCGTCCGCGGCCACCCTGCTCGCCGACAGCCTCTCAAACCACGCGCTGTCAATGCTGGACCTCGGCCGCCGCGACAGCGCCGAGGAGCTGTGGACCCGCGCCCTGCGGGCGGATCCCCACCACCCGCACGCCCGCTACAACCGCGGACTGCACCGCTGGCGGACGGGTGTGATCACCGACGCGGAACTGGTGGACGAGCTGGAATCCGTGCGGTTCGGCGACCCCGACGACGGCACGTACCTGCTCGCGCTGGTGCACCGTGAGCGGGGCGACGCGCCTGCCGCGGCCGAACTGCTGCGGGACGCGTCCGCACGGATGCCCCACGACCAGCAGATCGCCGCCGCCCTCGCCTCGGTGCGGGTCTCGCCCGCCCCGGCCCAGTCCGTGCTGCCCGGGGAACACGACGACTGGATCACCGCCCTCGCCCTGACCCCGGACGGCACGACCGGAATCTCGGCGGACGGTTCTGGCGGGCTGCGGATCTGGGACCTGGCCACGGGGGAGTGCCGCCAGGAACTGCGGCTGGAGAACTACCGCGCCTCGGCACTCGCGGTCCGCGACGACGGACGCGTCTTGGTCGTCGGCGGCGGTATCGGGCGCGCGCTGGTGCTCGACCTCGAGGCCGCCACCGGGTTCGAACTCCCCGGCCACCCCAGCTGGGTGCTCGCGGTCGCGCTGACGCAGGATCAGCGGCACGCGGTCACCAGCGGGTACGAGGGAGAGGTCGTCACCTGGGATCTGGAGACCGGCGAACCCGTGGAGGTCCGGCAGTTCGAGAGCAAGGCCGACTTCCTGGGCGCCCGGGGCACCCTGTGCTGCGCCGTCGACCACACACGCCGGACGAGCTCGGTGCACGATGTCCGCACGGGCGCACTGGTCCACCGGTTCGACCACGCCTGCCTGAGCGTGCGGTTCACCGACGACGGCCGACTCGTCGCGGTCACCGGCGGAAGCATCCACGTCCGACTGGCCGACCTCGGCTCCGGTGATGCCCCACGGGTACTCAAGACCGGATACGGCCGGACAGCCTTGAACACGGACGGCACGGTCGGCTTCTCCAGCGGCGGACGCGCCGAGCCCTCACGGGTGTGGGACCTCACCACGGGCCGCTGCCGCCTCTCCCTGCAGGCCACACCCGACACCAAGGAGGTCGCGCTGAGCGCGACCGGGCGCCGCGCCCTCACCGCCGAGGGCAAGACCGTGCGCGCATGGCACCTGCCGCCCGCCGGACCACAGGCCCCCTGGAGCTACGTCCGCCCCCACCAGGCCAGGGATGTCACCGCCGCTGCCACCCGAGCAGCCGAACTGCTGGACCACGCTGCCACGCACGGCGCAGCCGGACGGCTGGAGGAGGCGGCCGAACTGATCCGCGCCGCCCGCGCACTGCCCGGCCACCGGCGCCACACCGAGCCCGTACGCCTGTGGCGCCGACTCGGTGCCCTCGGCCGCCGTACCGCACTCGTCGACGCCTGGTCCGCGGGCCGGATCGCCCCCGACGACGACCGGTCCTGGGCCCTGGAACTCAGCGGGCGCAGCCCCACCGCGCTCGCCCGCGCAGGGAACTCCGAAGCCTGGGTCTTCGACGTGGAGACCGGGCAGCTGCTGCACACGCTCAGCCTGCACACCGGCCGCCTCAGTGCCCTGGCGATGACCGCCGACGGCCGACTCGCGGTGTCCGGCGGCGAGGACGGCCGGGTCGTCGCCTGGCAGCCCCGCGACAGACGCATCGTCCAGCTGTTCACCAGCCCCCGCGACCACGTGTACTACGTCGCGGTCAGCGAGGACGGCCACGTGGCCCTCTCCGGGACCGCCGACGGCGTCGTCGCCGCCTGGGACATCCCCAGCGGCCGGTCCCTCGGACGCTGGGAGGCCCACCCCGGAGCCGTGCTGGACGTGGCCGTCAGCGCCGACCACCGTTACGGCCTCTCCCGCGGCCAGGACGTCACCGTGAAGATCTGGGACCTGCGCACAGGCGAACTGCGGTGGGTGCTGGGCGGGCACGAGGAATGGATCGGCGTCGCACGGCTGAGCGAGGACGGCCGCTACGTCGTCACCGGCGGCTCCGACGCGACCGTACGCGTCTGGCGGACCGCCGACGGACAGTGCGAGACGGTGCTCACCGGACACACCGATGCCGTGGTCGACGTCCTGCCCGGCGCGGACGGCCGGAACCTGCTGTCCTGCTCCGCCGACGGCACCGTCCGGCTGTGGGACGTCGCCACCGCCCGCTGCCTCCATGTGCTCACCGGACACACCGCCGCCGTGCGCGGCCTCGCCGTCACGCCGGACTTCCGGCTCGCGGCGTCAGGCGGCGAGGACCGCCAGGCACGACTGTGGGACCTGACGAGCGGTCGGGTCCTGCGGGCCTTCACCGGCTTCTCGGAAGCGGTCACCGATGTCGCGCTGGCCCCCGACGGCGCCCTGCTCCTGGCCGGCGACGAACGCGGCCGACTGCTGACCTGGGCCCTGGACTGGGAGTACGACTTCGGCTCGGCGACCGGGATGCTGCGCGCGAAGTCCGAGCCCGTGATCGAGGAACTGCGGGCCGAGGTCGCTGTCGAGCTGCCGTCCCGTGACGACAGCCGCCCGGCGCTCATCGAGGCGATGGCCCGTATCGGCGAGCGGCAGCGGCGCGCTGTCACCCGCACTATGGAACTCGCCGCCGAACTGGACAAGGTCCCCTCCCGCAACGACACGGGCTATCGCCTCTACATGCACTTCGTGGCCGAGGACTTGGCGAGCCGGGAACCCGACGAGACACCGGGCACGGCCGAGGCGCTCACGCTGCTGCTGAGACCGCAGGAAGAACTCAACCGGTACGAGTCCTTCTGGGCCAACCACTTCGCCCACCAGCTCCAGGACGACCTCGTCACGCTCGCCGAGGCCGCCCCCCTCCTGCACAGCGAGGGCAATCCGGTCGCGGCCGAGCGGACCTGGCAGCTCGTCGTCGACGTGCGCTCCCACCTGTGGGACGCCGGGCACGTCGAGACCCAGCGCGCGATGCTCGGCTGGGCCTCGGTACTGATCGATCTGCGCCGGCAGACGGAAGCCCTGGCCCTGATCCGGGCGGTGACCGCGGAACGCGAACGGGACCTGGGGCCGGACCATCCGGCCACCCTTGAGGCGATCGCGGCACTCGCCTCCCTGCTCACCGACAAGGGCGAACTGGACGAGGCTGAGCGGATGTACGACATGCTGGTGCCCCAGCTCGTGAGGCGCCGCGGCCCCGACGACCTCCAGACCCTGGAGGCTCGGGTGGGGCTGGCCCGTTTGCACCGTCGGCTCGGACGGCACAGTGACGCGGCGCAGATTCTGCGCGAAGTGCTGGTGAAACGGCGGCTGCGTCTGGGCGAGCACCACACGGACACCCTGGCCGTCCAGGCCGAACTGGACAGTCTGCCCGGGCCGGTACCGCCCAGGCCGACACGGAGGGGATGGAGGAGACGGCAATGATTGCGGACCGGTCTAGCATCGGCGCCCTGATCACCGGCAAGGCGTTCATGGCGGAGGTCGGGGCGTACTTCCCAGTGAGCATGGCCTTGCGCGGTGATGCGTTCGAGGCCGTGTTCATGATGCGGGAGGGCGACCTCGGGCATCGCACCAGCGGGCCCTACTCGCCGGAGCGGCTCCCGTCCGACGCGATGGGCTGGGCCCAACTGCGGACAGGGATGGGCATGGCGGGCTACTTCCCCTCCTTCCGGATCGAGGCCGGCGGAAACTGGCCGCGTATCCACATCGCCCTGTCGGGCACCTCCGTCCGCGGTCTGATCGTGATGCCGGAAGAGGTGACCGCGGAGGCGGTGAACGCGCCCTACCTCGGCAAGTGGCAGGACCAGATCTCCCTCGACGTACGGATCGGGCTGGACTACCTCGCCAGCTGGCTGGGTTCCTGTCACCACGAGGCGGGCGGCACGGCACCGTCGATCGATCTTGACCTGGTCTACCGGCCGTTCGACTACGAGGCGAGTCTCGCCAGGTTCGACCAGCCGATGCGCGAACTCATCCCTCCGGTGCACCCGGTCCTCGAACTGCGTTGGCGCTCGGCGACCCCGGCCCAGCGCAGGGCCTTTGTGAAGAACCTTAAGGGCGCCCGGAAGAGCGGCTCCCGGTCCGACCCGCGCTGGAGCTACAGTCTTGGCGGCATCGAGGTGGAAGTGCCGCGCTGACACGGCGGTACACCCTCCCGGCTCAGCTGATGGCCGGCCCCCACATGCGGGTCATCGCCGTGTTCTGCTCGTCGGTCTCCGGTCGGTACGACTGGAATGCCAAGACGGCTGACGGGTGCTCCGCCGCGTCCATTGCTCTCCTTCCGCAGCGCGACGGCACCCTGGATCCCGTTTCACTACGCGCCATCACCAACCTGCCGACCGTGGCCGCCGCCACCGCCCTACTGGCTGATGCCCCGGTGCGAGCGGGTCAGGTCGCGGGGTGGCTTCTGCTCGTCGCCAACGACTACAGCAGCAGGACCACCAGGCCCCGGTCCGCAGAGCAGCTCGCCCTCTACGCAGGTGCGGTGCCACATGCTTCTCGATGATTCCCGGGTCCGCATCGTTCACCAGGGCGCGTTCGGCCGGACACTGCCTGGCCGCCGGCCTCGGTCGCCCGCCTACCGATGGATTGACAGCCGGACCTTCATAAACGCTGGTCAATACGGGTATCGACCCGAACGAGTGGAACACTGCCGTGAATCTTCCGGGTACTCCGGCCATGTCGCGCAGGCATCAGTAGCCGGCACCGCCCTCAACGTCCATAACCAAGCGGGTTGTTACGGCGACTTTGCGTAAGGTACCGATTTAGACCGCCAGGTTGGTTTCCAGGAGATCCATCTGTCAGCGAGTCCACGGCGCAGGTCGTATCCACTCGTAGACATACGCATGGGGGACGCAATGACGCTCGCAGAACGGAAGAACGAAACAATTCTTCGCAAGCGAAACCGCCTCCGGTCGGCACCTCTGCTGCTGACCGCCCTTGCTCTGACAACCGCGGCCGGATGTAGCTCCGGTACGGACGCGGACGCCACGCCCGGCAAGTCGCCGGCTCCGGTAGCCACCACGCGTGAGGCCGCACCATCTGTGAACGTCGCGCAGGCCGCCGAGGCGGCGGCCGTGGATGCCTACAGGGAGTACTGGAAGGCGTTGGAGGCTCTGTATGCCGACCCCAGCGGCAACACGGACCAGCTCAAGAAGGTGGCTTCAGGAACGGCGATGGTGAACGCCGAGAACGACGCCAAGATGGCTCACGACAAGGGCAACCTGATCATCGGCAGCGTTTCGGTGACCGACTCCAGGGTCACGGCGTCCAACATCGGCCGGAAGGTTCCCAAGGTTGCTCTCAGCAGTTGCCTGGACATCACGAAGTGGGACGTTGTCAAAGCGCCCACGAAGAAGCCCCTCCCTCTGCCGTCAACTCGTCTGACGAAGTACGTCATCACTTCCACACTCGAGAAGTGGAGCCAGGGCTGGGTCGTCATCGAGGACAAACCGCAGGGGGAAGCGTGCTGACTCCGCACCGTCCGACGATCGCAGTCACAGCCGGCTTGCTGCTTGCGGGTTACGCCATGTCCGGGCAGGCAGCCGCGGATGGCCATAGTGGTGTCAGCGACTGCCTTCAGTACACGTGCGTCGAAGCCGAGACGCCCGGAAGGCCTCGTGGCCCCGGCGCAGGCTCACAACCCGATCCACAGGGCGATTCCGGTGAGCCGTCCGGAGACGGCGGGAGCATGATCCCGGGCCGGGACTGCACGATCCGAAAGCTGGATCCCCAGCCGGAAGCCGGCAGCGACCTGTGGGAAGGCCACACGCCGGGAGACGGGGCCATCTACGTCGCTCCGTGCACCGACACCTCCGCCGGGGCGACCAATGACGCTGTCGTCGGGCGAGTCTTCTGGGCCCAGGATCAGCCAGAAGCCATCGACCCGGCAGTTCTGGCACAGCGAGCCGTCGACAAGATGCTGCTCCGGGGCCCCGAAATCGGCATCACTCCGAAGCCTGGCGGTACCGGTGTCATCGGCATGCCGGTGTACATGTGGACCGCCACCGGTCCTGAGACGTTCGGGCCGAACAGCGCGAGCGCGAGCGCCGGTGCGGTCACAGTGACCGCGGTGGCGAAGGTCAGCAAGATCGTGTGGTCCATGGGTGACGGCAAGAGCGTCGTGTGCACAACGGCCGGAACGCCCTACAGGAAGTCGTACGGCTCGGATCCGTCACCGGACTGCGGTCACCGCTACACCCGCCCGTCGTCGACCCAGGGGTCCGGGAAGTACCACGTCACCGCGACGTCCACGTGGACGATCGACTGGGCCGGCGGCGGTGCCACGGGCCAGCTGACCGAGGTCCGCAACAGCGCCGTGGACATCACCGTCGCTGAGGTCCAGGTCGTCAACTAGGCCCTCGCGCCGAGCATGCCGGGCGCGCCGTCCCAGCTCGTCCGTCACCCCGCCCATGAGTACCTGCGTGTCCCAGGAGGCAGCAGATCGTGAGTAAGAACAGCAGCACCATTCCCGCGCCGGGCCATGGCACACAGGAGTCAGCACCGGGGCGTTCCTCGAAGCCGGTGGCCGCCCCTCGGATGGTCAAGCAGCGGCGGCGCCGTCCGGGGCTCATCGCTCTGTCTGTCGCGCTGATCGCGGTGGGCGGCCTGTCCGGCGCGGTGCTGTACTCCGCGTCGGGTCAGCGCACTGCCGTCCTGGTCGTGACCAGGGACGTTCCCGTGGGGACGAAGCTTACTCGGACAGATTTCAGTGAGGCGTCGGTTGCGCTGGATCCGGCCGTGAAGTCCGTGAAGGCCTCCCATGCCTCGGACCTCGTGGGGCAGCGGTCGGCGGTCGACCTGCGGGCTGGGTCACTCCTGACTGCGAACCAGGTGACGGACAAGTCGCTGGTCGGGCGCGGACAGCAGTTGGTCGGGGTGAGCCTCAAGCCGTCGCAGATCCCCGCCACTCGCCTGGTGCCCGGGCAGAGGATTCTCATCGTGAGCACCCCGGACTCTGATGCGGTGGCCACGGCCGAAGACAGCGGCCTCGAAGCGAAGCCGAAGACGCTGGCCGCTTCCGTCGTCGCGGTCGGGGCCCCAGCGACTGGGACGGGCAATATCGTCGTCGATGTCGCGGTCCCGGTGAAGGACGGCCCGCCGCTCGCAGCCCGGGTTGCGACGGGCAACGTCGCGGTGATCGTCGACGCTCGGGCTGGCAGCTGATGGCGGTCATCGCGCTGGCCGGCGGACTCGGCGCGCCCGGGGTGACCACTACAGCGATGGCCTTGCTGTTGACGTGGACGTTGGAGAGCGGGCACCGGGTGGTGCTTGCCGAGTGCGACCCGGACGGCGGCGCGATCCTGCCCGGCGCCTTGCAGGGAACCCTCGACAATACGCACGGCCTGCGTAACCTCTCACTCGCAGGCCGGCAGAACCAGCTGGGCGAGGCGTTCTGGCGGCAACTGGTCGACGTCACTGACGCGAGCACGCGGGACCGTCTCGTCCTGCCCGGCCTCTACGATCCGGCACACGCCTCGTCCATGGGGCCGGTGTGGGATCAGCTTGCTCACCTGTTCGCGGGAGTCGAGGAGCATCAGCACGACGTCTTGGTCGACCTGGGTCGTCGCGGAGCATTCGGCCCTTCTGGCGTCCTCGCGCAGCGTGCGGACGTTGTACTGATGGTCGCGCAGAACACGCTGCGCAGTCTGCAGAGCACAGAGGTGCGCCTGACTGCGTTGCGCGAGCAGGTCGGCAACGCCCCGGAGATGGGACTGCTTCTGGTGGACCGGGGCCCCTTTTCGAAGGAAGAGATCCAGAAGCATCTGAAGACCGACGTCGTGGCAACCCTGCCGTGGCGGCCGGCCGAAGCTGCCGTTCTGTCGGACGGCGCGAGCCCGCCGAGGAAGTTCGACACCAGCGAACTCATGCGCAGCGCCCGCACCGCCACAGAAAAGGCGCGACAGATGGTCGAGGTGCGCCGGGCGCGGCTGGGTCCTCCCGGGCACAACGGCCGGGGGGTGGCCGGTGCGCGCTAACCCGATCTACCACAACCCTCAGGTCACTCCCTTCGACGAACGCATGGCCGCGCAGAGCCAGGCCCGCCCCCACCCCGCACCAGGCCAGGCCCGCCCGCCGGCACAGAGCACCTCCAGTGGTCCTCGGCAGGTGGCCGTCGACTACGAAGCTGTCCGGCTGATCAAGAAGGAAGTCGGGGAGCGGCTCACCTCCCTGCTGCGTGCTGAGCCGGGCATGTCCGCCGCGGCGCAGGAGCAGCGCGGGCGGGCGCTGATCAATGAGCAGGTCGCGATCTGGTCGGACGCCGAGGCGGTCAAGCGCGGGGTGTCCACGACGCCGGACGAGGATGCGGCGATCTCGCAGGCGGTGTTCGACCTGCAGTTCCGGGCCGGTCGTCTCCAGACGCATCTGGACAACGAGCGGGTGGAAAACATCCTCATCAACGGCTTCCAGGACGTGTGGCTGGACTTCACTGACGGCCGCCGCGTCCAGGTGCCCCCGGTCGCCGACTCCGATGAGGAACTGCGCGAACTGCTGCGCGACCTGGCCCGCCGGACGACGGGCCAGAGCGAGCGCAGCCTGTCCACCGCGGACCCGTTCCTCGCCTTGCGTCTGGCCGACGGGTCCCGGCTGCAGGCCATCATCGACGTCACCCCGGGCACCTACGTCGCGATCCGCCGGCACAGCATGCGGCATGCGAACCTGGACGACCTGGTGCGGTTCGGGATGCTGGACTCCACGCTGGAGCAGTTCCTGCGGGCGTGCGTGCGCGCGGAGAAGAACGTGATGATCGTCGGCGGTCAGGCCGCCGGCAAGACGACATTGCTGCGCGCGTTGCTGAAGGAGATCGACCCGGACGAGCGGTTCGCCACCTTGGAGACCGAGTTCGAGCTGTTCGCCCACGAGAACGGGTTCCACCGGCAGGTCGTGCCGATGGAGGCCAGGCAGTCCAACGGTGAGCGGGTCGACGGCCACAGCGCGGGCGAGATCTCGCTGATGGACCTCATGTACCGGGCGCTGCGTATGTCGCTGGCGCGGATTGTGGTCGGTGAGGTGCGTGGGCCGGAGATCGTGGCGATGCTGCAGGCGATGACGAACGGGCAGGGCGGCAACCTCTGCACCTTGCATGCCATCCACCCCAGCGTCGTCTTCGACCGGATCGCCGAGCTCTATCTGCTCGCGCAGGCGAACATGTCCGAGCAGCTGGCCTACCGCCAGGCCGCGAACGGGCTGCACTTCATCGTCTTCGTGAACTCGATCGACGAGACAAAGATCGCCGGTCACCGCCACCGCTTCCTCTCCCACGTCGTGGAGGTGACCGGGATCGGTGAGGGCGGCCGCCCCGACACGAACACGATTTTCGGGCCGCGTCCGGAGTGGGACGAGCCGCGTGCTGTGCCGTTGATGCACCCGAGGTGCATCAACGACCTGCGCCGTGTCGGGTTCGATCCGGACCTGCTGAACGCACCGCGCGGGACCTGGCCCACGGTTCTGCCGCTCAAGGTCAGGGAGGTGTCCTGATGGGCGCCATGCTGTTGTGGGTGCTCGCGGGGCTCGCGCTGGCCGGCGGAGTAGTCGGCCTGGTTGCCGGGGTGATCGGCACGACGTCCCCGAAAGGCCCGTCCGTGGGAGCCCGGCTGCGAGCACGCACTGGCTACGCCGACCAGGACGCCCGGGCCCGCCGTAGGAACATGCTGGCCGCTGGGGCGGTCGTTGGCGGATTGTTGTGGCTGGTGACCGGCGTGTTCGTGCTCGGTGTTCTGGTGGTGCTCGCGGCGGTAGGGGTGCCGTGGCTGTTGGCGCCGACGAAGGGCGCTGCCGGACGGATCGGGAAGCTGGAGGCGCTGGGGGACTGGACGCAGCGCCTGAGCAACGTGCTGCGGCTCGGCCGGGGCCTGGACGAGGCGCTGAAGCTGTCTCGCAAGGGGGCAGCCGAGGCGATCGAGGATGAAGTCGGTGACCTCGTGGACCGGCTCCAGGTCGGATGGCGGTCCACGGACGCGCTGCGCGAGTTCGGGAACGCCCTGGACGATGTGACCGCGGACAAGGTCGTCGCCGCGCTGATCCTGTCCGCTGCCGACCGCGGCCCGGGTCTCGCCCAGGCGCTGGACGACCTCGCCGAGTCCGTCCACGAGGAAGTCGCCAAGCGGCGGGCCATCGAGTCCGACCGGGCCAAGCCCCGCACCACCGTGCGGTGGATGACCATCATCACCCTTGGTGTGATCGGCGCCGGCATGCTCGTGCCCAGCTACACCGCCCCGTACGGAACGGTCCTGGGCCAGCTTGTTCTCGCTCTGCTGGTGGCCGGCTTCGTCGCGGTTCTGGCGTGGATGCGGTCGCTGGCCGACACCAAGCCGATCCCTCGCTTCCTTGTCACTGACCCGCGCAGCCGCGTCACCGTCGCACCGCCTCCCTCGTCCGGTGAGGTCCCTGTCCTTGAGGAGGTCCTGTGATTCCCGTCGGCGCAGTCCTGACCGGCTGCACGATCGGCGCCGGCCTGGCTCTGCTCATCAAGGAACTCGCCCGCCCCGCTCCCGCCCTGGGCCCGGCCCTGCAGCGACTGAACCACCCCGCCCCTCCTCGGCCGGAGCTGACCGGCGCCGACCGGGACGAGCGATGGGGCGCCTGGCTCCTGGACCATCTCAGCCGGGTGCCGGGCGTGCGGGTCCCCTACCGGAATTTGGCGCTGGTCGGGCAGAGCCCCGGTCGTTTCATGTTGACCAAGGTCGCGCTCGGCGCGGGAGGTCTGCTGCTCCCGCCGCTGGGCACGCTGCCGTTCCTGCTGCTGGGCATGCCTTTCTATCTCCCGGTAGGCGTGGGGCTGCTGTTCGGCGCGATCCTCTGGTTCGCCCCCGATCTCGCGCTGCGCGACCAGGCACGGCGGGCCCGGGAGGAGTTCGCCCACGCCATGGCTGCTTACCTCGACCTGGTGGCGCTGCGCCGGGCCGGGAACACCTCCGCCGAACAGGCGATGGAGCAGGCCGCACAGGTGGGTGAGGGGTGGGCGTTCGTCCGGATCCAGGAGGCGCTGGCCCGCTCCCGGGTCGACAAGGTGCCGCACTGGGAGTCCCTGGAGCGGATCACCCAGGAACTCGATCTGCCGGTGCTGGACGACCTTGCCGCGATCATGCGGCAGTCCAGCGATGACGGGGCGTCCGTCTACGCGACGTTGCGCTCCCGCTCGAAGAATCTGCGCACCGAGCTGCTGTCCGACCAGGCCACCGAGGCCAACGCCGACAGCGAGAAGATGACCGCGCCCGGAGCTCTGCTCGCGGTGCTGGTCATGCTCCTCATCGCTTTTCCCGCAGTCATCCGCATCCTCAACACCTGAATCGAAGGAGACATCGTCATGCGCAAGCTCACCGTCAGAATGTCCGGCGCCGGTCAGTGGCTCCGTGGCCGTATCGAGCAGTGCCGGGCCCAGGGCGAGGACCGCGGCGACATCAGCATCACCACCGTCATCATCTGGGTGGCCGCGGTCGCCGGCGCTCTGCTCATCGCGGGCACGATCGCCGTGGTCGTCTCGAAGTACAACGGCATGCTCACCGGTATCTGATCAGCACGTGAACAGGACTGCGGCAGTGATACAGCGCTGGGCAGCCACCGCCCAGGCCCGGTTGCGGGCACAAGGGGACCGAGGTGAGTCTTCAATCCAGATGGCGATCGTGTTCCCGTTCGTCATCCTGCTCACGATCACCGCGGTGCAAGTGGGGATGCAGTACTACGCACGCAACATCGCGCTGACCGCTGCCCGCGAAGGCGCCTCCGCCGGACGGGTCCACCAGGCTTCCCCCGGCGAGGGGGCGGCCCGGGCCCGGGAGACGCTCGGCCGGATCGCCGGGGACAGCCTGCGCGGCGCCGGAGTCAGCACAGCAGGGAGCAGCGAGGAGACGATGAAGGTCACCGTGACCGGCCGGGCCGTGTCCCTCGTTCCGGGGATCCCTGGTCTGCTGATGTCGCAGTCGGCGACCGGGGCCCGTGAACGCTGGACCACGCCATGAGCGCCCGGGGCCGTGTCCGGTCATGGTTCCGCCTGCTCGCGGGCAGGTTGCGTGGTGATCGGGGCAGTGAGGCGATTCAGGCGGCGATCGTGACGCCGCTGTTGATCGCGTTCGTGTGTATGGGGGTTGCGGCGGGGCGTCTGGTGACGTCGGGCAGCAAGATCGACGCTGCTGCGGAGGACGCTGCCCGAGCGGCATCCATCGAGCGCACCTACGGCGACGCCACCGCGGCCGCGTCCTCTGCCGCGGCTCGCTCGCTCGATGACCAGGGGATCAAGTGCGCGTCGAAGAGCGTGTCCGTGGACGCCTCTGGGCTGAACATGCCGATCGGGCAGGTCGGCTACACCACCGTCACCGTGCACTGCACCGTGACGTTTTCCGATCTGCTGCTGCTCGGCGCCCCGGGATCCAAGACGCTCTCCAGCACTTTCAGTTCAGTGGTCGACGCCTATCGCTCCCGGGAGGGCTGAGATGCCGAGAAGACTCCTCGCCCCGTCGAGCCGTCGCGTTGCGCTCTCGAGCCGGCTGCGGTGCGATGACGGCGGAGTCGTCGTGTACGTCGCGGTCTCTGTGGTCGCGCTGCTCGGCATCATCGGGCTGGTGCTGGACGGCGGGGGCAAGCTCCGCGCGACAGAGCGGGCGGATGCTGTCGCGTTTGAAGCGGCCCGGGCCGGCGGCCAGGCCATCGACCCCGCTGCGGCGGTCAGCGGTGACGCGATCCATGTCGACCCGCAGGCCGCCGCGGCTGCCGCCTACGCCTACCTCGGCCGTGCCGGTGTCAGCGGCAAGGTGACCTTCACCGACAACAACGCGAAGGTCGTCGTCACGGTCACTGACTCCTACGAGACCCGTTTCCTCCCCGTGGTCGGTGTCGGCTCCATGGCGGTGTCCGGACACGGGTCCGCGACGCTCCTGCACCAGGCCGACTGACACCCGTACGACTTCACAAGAAGGGCGCCTTCCATGCCAGAGTCCCCCACCGGCCTGACCCGCCGTCCGGCCAGACCGGCCCGCCGTAAGGGGGCTGGGCTTCTGGCCGTGGTGCGGGCCCTGATCAGTCTGGCGGTGCTGGTGGCGCTGCTGGCCGGTCTGCCCATGCTCCTGTGGTGGGCGACCGGCGTGGTCGCCCCGGCCGGAATCGACGCGCTCGGCAGCTTGCTGTCGACACAGGATTCCGGACAGGTCTTCCTCCTGGTCCTCGCCGCGGCGGGCTGGGTGGGGTGGGCCATGTTCGCCCTGTCCGTCTTGGTCGAGATCCCCTCTCAACTGCGCGGGCGCACCGCCCCGCAGTTGAAGATGCTGGTCGGTCAGCGCGCCGCCGCAGCCCTGGTCGGTGCCGTCCTGCTAGCCCTGCCGACCGGGACCGCGCTCGCTGCCTCCGCCAGTCCCGCGAGCGCATCCCCCGCAGTCACCGCTACAGCGACACCGAGCCAGTCCAGCACCACCGCCGGGCAGCACGCGGTGAACCAGAGCGATGCGGACGCGCGCCAGCAGGTCACGCACACCGTGGTCAACGCCAAGCCCGCCGAGAGCCTGTGGTCGATCGCCCAGGACCGGCTCGGTGACGGCAACCGGTGGGAAGAGATCGCCACGCTCAACGACGGCCGCACCATGGCCGACGGCCAGGACTTCCGTGCGGACGCGCCGATCCACCCCGGGTGGGTCCTCCACCTGCCTGACGATGCCCGCCCCGCCTCACCCGCGGCCGGGCCGCCTGCCGAGGCCGAGGCCGACGACTCAACCGGGCTCCAGACACAGAGCGCCGGCAAGGAAGCCGCCGGAGGACCGGAGTACGTGGTGGCGGCGGGCGACAGCCTCTCGACGATCGCCACGGCCGAGCTCGGCGACGAGTCGAAGTATCCGCAGATCTTCGAACTCAACAAGGGCGAAGAACAGCCTGGCGGGGGGCACTTCACCGACCCGGATCAGATCTTCCCCGGACAGAGCCTGTCCCTCCCCTCCCCCACGGCCGCCCCACATGACCCGTACGCAGGAGCGGGAGAGCAGCAGAGTCCGAACACGCCGGCTCCGCAAACTCCCGACAGGCCGGAGAAGCCGGACGAGGCACAGCAGCCGGACAGCGACGAAGCGCCAGCTGAGAGCGGGACGGCTGAACCGTCGGCCCCTGCCCCGAGTACCGCGGCGCCGGATCCCACGACCGCTCCCGCCCCGGGCGCTTCCGCCTCCCGGCCGAGCGCCGAGCCGTCTCGGGAGAGCACCCCGCCGGCACAGAGCAGCACGCCGAGTTCCGTGCCGCCGCAGGCTGCGCCGTCCGCAGCCGCGGATGCAGAGAAGGTCGAGGCCGCGGACGACTCCGTGCAGCAGGTGGCGTTGGTCGCGGGGATCGGTGCCTTGCTGGCCGCTTCCCTCGCAGGTGCACTCGGGGTGAAGCGGATCCTGCAGCAGCGACGTCGCCGGGCGGGCGAGAGGATCGCGATCGACTCCGATCCGTCGCTGCTGGAGCAGATCTTCCACACCAGTGGGGAGCCCGCCAGCGGCGCGCTGCTCGACCTCGCGCTGCGGACTCTGGCCGGCCCGGCCGGTGCCGACACCCAGCTGCCCCTCGTACGCGGAGCCCGCATCACCGGGCGGACCGTCCATCTGCTGGTCGAGGACAAGTCGGTGACACCCCTGGCTCCGTTCACGGCCGGTGAGGAGCCGGGTGTGTGGGTGCTGGATCCGAAGGCCGTGCTGCTGGACGAGGAAGCCGCCGCGCAGCTCCCCGCCCCCTACCCGGGGCTCGTGACACTGGGAGCCACCGAGGACGGCGACCTGCTCCTGGCCAACCTGTTGAACCGGGTGCTGCTCCTGGACGGGGAGCCGGACGACGTCCTGGCCGTCACCCGGGCGCTGGCGCTGGAAGCCGGGACGTGCGGCTGGAGCGATCACACCGAGATCATGACCGTCGGGCTCGGCAGCCGCCTGGCCACCCTGCTGCCCAAGGGCCGGGTGCGGACCATGCCGAAGCTGCAGTCCGTCGTGGCTGATCTCGGCAGCCTGCTCGTCGAAGTCCACCAGCACGACGAAAACGCGCCCAACCCGCTCCCCTGGATCCTGATCTGCGCCAGGGACGCCGACGGCGACCAGGTCTGGCAGCTCGCCGACGCGGTCTCCGCGGCACGCACGCTCCCCATCGCCGTCGTCCTGCCCGCCAACGACGCAACCCGCCAGGCCTTCCCCGACGCCGAGACAATCCCGACCGCACCAGACACCCCCGTCACGGTCCCTGACCTCGCCGGCACGCCCCTCGTGTTGCAGCGGCTCACCGACGAGCAGTACCGCGAGTTCATCCACGCCCTGGAAGTGACCGACGAACCCGCCCTCCCCGCTACCGGGGCCTGGAAACTGTCCGAAGACCACACCCACGCCGCGGGCGACCCCCTGACCGGCCCCCACACCTTCGACCAGGACGAGGGGAGCACCGACCCCGGCAACCCGTTCCCCGCACTCCTCGCCTCCGCCAACAGCGACACGAACGGCGACGCCGTGGAGGCCTCCGCCGAAGCCGGGTCGCAGGACGGCCAGGGCGAATCCGAGAGCCGGGCGGTGCCGGAGCAGGCAGCCCGGCCGGACGGCGATCACACCGATGACCAAGCCGAAGACCCGGCGGCGCCTGAGATCCGCGTGCTGGGCACGCTGCAGGTCAGCGGCATCAGCAGCTCCGGCCACGGCCCCAAGGTCGGGGCACTCGCCGCGCTGATCTACCTGCGCCCCGGCCGCAGCGCCGACTCCCTGTGCACGGCAATGGACCCGGTGAACCCGTGGTCGACCCGCACCCTGCAGTCCCGCCTCTCCGAGATCCGCTCCCGCTTCGGTACCGCCGCCGACGGGCAGCCGTACCTGCCCCGCCCGAAAAACGGCTACGCGTTCCGCACCGGTATCCGCTGTGACTGGGACCGCTTCCAGGAGCTCGCCACACGCGGCCTGACCGCCGGCCCCGACACCGGGATCCGCGACCTTGAGAACGCGCTCGGCCTGGTCCGCGGCAAGCCGTTCGAGGGCCAGGACTACCCGTGGGCCGACTCCATCCAGCACGAGATCATCTCCCGCGTCGTCGACATCGCACACACGCTCGCCGCCTGGCTCTCCGAAGGCGACGACCCCGACATGGACGCCGCCCGACACGCGGCGCTCCGCGGCCTGGACGTCGATGAGACGTCCGAGGTCCTCTACCGGGACTGGATGCGCATCGAGTGGGCCACCGGCAACACCGCCGGAGTCCGCAAGGCCATCGCCCGCCTCCAGCAGGTCGCCCGCACCTACGACATCTCCCTCGAACCCCTCACCGAACAGGTCATCGACCTCGTCCTGTCGGAGTCTCCCCAGCAGGTCTCCGTGAGCTGACCAGCCTTTCACGCCGATTGTTTCCGGTCAGTCTCTGCCCTCTGGCTGATTCCAGTGCCATGCTGATCCCGCATGGAACCCGGACTACCCCCGAGACCAGGTCCCAGCAAAAACCCCGCCTGCCCGCTCCGGGGAGGCGGGGCTTGCCGCCCCGCCCTGCCTCCCCACGGGAGGGCCCCTGCACGTTGTACTCCGAGGCGGCCAAACTCGCCCTCTTCCACGGCTGCCACGTACAGGCCGCCGGCGAAGTCGGTAGCGGTGTCCTTATCGAACGGGCCGAGGTCCCAGGTGCCCATGTGATCTCCTCGCATAGCGGTCCGGGGATTTGCGCACCGGCCGCGGACAGTGCCGGCCGGGCGTGCCCCTCGCTGCGCGGTTAGGGCAGACCTACGAGCCCCCAGCCCCGGCGGGCCGCTTCCGCGGTCACGTCGCCCCATTCATGGAGCAGCGCGGTGAAGTCCTCGAATGTGTCCGGGAAGCCTGCCTAGCCCTCACATTCTGCGGCGAACGGCCCGCGCAACTCTTCGAGGTGGGGCTTGACCTGCTCCCACGCACGAGCCTTGCCCGGTACTGCCTCGGGCGGACACACGAGAAGGACGCGGGGCCCGCCGCGATAAGTGGCCGGCGGGAAGAAGCCTCCGCCACCCGCAAGCGCAGGATCGTTCGCCGGATCCGCATCCCAGATCAGACCATCGAGAAAGGTGTCCATCTCCGCACGCAAGCGTGCAGTGGCAAGGAGGCGCATGTCGTCCCATGCGTGACCCGCGCGATAGTGCGGGCTGTAGGAGCCGGTGGTGGTGTGGAACTCGTACTCGGCGCACCTGCAGAGTCTCGATCCGGGGGCCACAGCCAACCGCCGGTTACCCCGTACCTCTGTACGGGGTATTGGCCATCGGGTTCCAGTGGCCGTGTGGTGTCTTCCAGTGCGTCAATCCGGTTGTCGACGGGGACGGCGCTCAACTGCTCCCAGTCCGCCATGAAAAGCATGAGATCCAGACCCAGGGCGGCAGCATAGACAAGCCGCGCGCAGCCAGGGGATGTGGGGCCTACCGTCCTGCCGCAGATCTGCCCGCCCGCTCCAGCCCCCACCCTGCCGGAAGGGGAAGCTCCTATAGATCGTCAAGCGGTCTGCGGGAGCGGTTTAGTGGTGTGGATCATGTGGGGTAGGTGTCGGTAGTCTCGCGGGCGACGAAGCGCTTCAGGCAGCGGATGACGTCCTTCTTGGTCATGCCTTCGGCAGTGCGGCGGGCGACGTAGTCCCGGGTGCGCTGGTCGTACTTCATTCGGACCAGGACGATGGTGTGGAGGGCGTGGTTGGCCTGGCGGTCGCCGCCACGGTTGAGACGGTGGCGGTTGGTGCGGCCGGAGGAGGCCGGGGTGGGTGCGGCTCCGCAGAGGTGGGCGAAGGCCGGTTCGGAGCGGAGCCGGTCGGGGTTGTCGCCCGCGCTCGTCAGCAGCTGCCGGCGGTTTCGGGACCGGCCCGGCAGGGCGATGAGTCTGGGGGCCGCCTTGGTGACCAGCGGTCCGATCTCCTTGTCCGCCTCATTGGTCTCCTCGTCAAGTGCCTGGTAGCGGCGGGCGAGCCGCCGCAGGGCTGTCTTCACCGCGCGGGCGGGACGTCGAGTTCACCGGCCGGGCGCGAGCGGGCCAGGGTGTCGATCAGCTCTCGTGCAGGCAGTCCCCGCACCTTGTCCCGCACCTCGGACGGGGCGGTAACGATGAGTGAGCGTTTCGAAAGGTCGTGACGCTGAGCGACTCGCCATTACTGAAGTGTGGAGATGTTCTGGGGTAAAGGTCCAAGGCTTGCCCCTCTCTGCCATCCGCTCAGCGTCGGCCTTGAACAGCACCGTTACGCCCTGTTCAGCCAGTGCTTCCATAATCGCGACGACGTCCACCGGCACTCTCCCCTCCCGAAGCGCTTCGAACTCGCCATCAGACGAACATACTCACTTCGGGCCGGATCCTGGACACCGCCCGCATGACCCAAAGTGACCGATCGAGGTGCTCTGAGCTGGAATACGCGACACCTCAACATGCGAGCTCACCAGTCCCGAGGCCGGAGACCGAACGGGAGAACATCCGGGAGTCGACCCTCGAAGGGCTCGATGCGGCAGCCCGCAAGGGCAAGCACGGCGGCCGGCCGCCCGGCATCACCGAGGACATGCTGCACACCGTGCTCCGGCGCCGGGCGAACGGCGAGTCGGTAGAGCAGATCCAGCCGGACCTGATCATCCCCACCGGCAAGCGCAAGGGCCAGGCCCTCACCGTCGCCAGGGCGAAGGCGAGGACGGGCAGACCGCGCCGCATCAGGTTCTTGATCACGCGTCGTCTTCTACCCGCGCGCCCCGCGCCGCCGGAAGGCCATGAGGGCGGAGTTCACCCGCACAGCCACTCCTCTTCACCGGAGAAACGATCAAGCCTCGCCTCCCCGGAGGAGCAGTCGCCAGCCACACGCGACCTACTTGGCGCTCGCGTCACCGCCAGTCGTCCCGCCCTACGGACTCGGCGTGCGGTATCTCCGCAGTTCAGCGCGCGGGACGTCCCGGGACGGGGTCGCTTCCGGGCTAGCTGTGGTCTGACGTCACTCCGAGCGTCCAGTCTTGCAGCGGAGCCGGCCGAAACGGGGTGCGCCCTGGCGGGCATTGACAGCCGGACGAAAGATCAAGGGAGACGGAGGCACGGAGTGCACCGAAAGAGAAAGATGCTCCTTCTGGTCGCCCTTTCCTCGTGTCTGGCTGCCGGGTGCAGCCCCGACCCCGGATCGCCGGCGGACAATGACCGGCCACAACAGAAGAAGGCTGCCTCCCCGCAGGGGCCGCCGCACAGGGACCTGAGCCCCGCTGAAGAAATTGAGGTGGACCGCGCGGAGCAGGACCTCGTCACCCAGTGCATGCAGCGCCAGGGCTTCCGCTACTGGCCCCTGCCAGTGCTGAGCGCGCCGGCACGCAAAGTCGGCGCATACGTCGTGGACGACGTCGCCTGGGCCCACCAGTACGGCTACGGCCGGTCATTCGACAACGCAGCCCAGAAGGCCAACCGAGACCACCCCAACATCACTTACGTCGAGGCTCTCCCCAAGAAGGAACGCGTCAGATACTCCAGGTCACTCGACGGCACCTTCACCAACACCATCACCATCGACCTACCGTCCGGCGGTTCGGTCCGCACCCCGCGAGGCGGCTGCTACGCCCAGGCCAAGGAACAACTCTATGGCGACTACCCAACCTGGTTTCGCGCCAAGAAGACCGTGACCTCGCTGACACCTCTATACGTTCCGCGCATCCTCCAGGACGAACGTCTGACCAGCGTCGTGACGGCGTGGGCACGTTGCATGACGGCTGCGGGCCAACCTTTTCAGAGCCCCGACGCCATCCGTCGCGAAAGAGAAAGCCTGATTCGCGGGATGACCGAAGCGCAGGCCCTGCGATCCGAATCCACCTTGGCCGTAACGGAAGCCCAGTGTGCCCAAAAGACATCCCTCGGCAAGACAGCGCGAGCCCTGGAGGCGGAATACCGGGACAAGGTGGCACGCGACTACACCGAGGAATTCACCGCCTACCGGCAGATGAGGCTGTCCGCCCTCACCCGGGCCAGGAGCCTCTGAAGCCCACTCCCAACCCTCTCCACAGTCCGCTGACCGGATGGTCACGGAAAGACCAATCTAGAAGGAGTCCCTCATGAGAAAGCTCCCCACCGTCTTGACCGTCATGGCCCTGGCCGCCCTCGGAACTACTCTCCCAGTCTCTACCGCGCACGCGGCCACGCCCTGCGACAGCGCGTGGAATGGTGGTGCGACATCCCGCTTCATGTACGCCTATGACGCCACCAACTGCACCGGATTCCTCGGAAAGGACGATGGCTGGGACTCCAACTGGGCTGACGGAATCGGAAACTATCAGGCCGCAGCCAGCAACAAAGCCTCATCGATCCTCAACAAGGGCACCACGCTCGAAGTCCAGTTCTTCAACGGGACCGGCACGGGGTGGACCGGAGGCTACATCTGCCTGTCCCGCAACGAGGGGTTCGCCTCCAGCCTCGCCGACGACAAATTCTCCAGTGGCACCACGGCGAACAACGCCATCAGCTCGCACCGCTGGGTTGTCTACACCGCCTGCGGCAATAACTGGGCCGAATAGCCCCGACGGTCACACCCGCAAGGCACGTGGGGTTCCGGCCTCCCACCCCCAAGTACGCAGGCTTTCGGCCGTACGAGAGCCCTCCTTCGAGCGAGACTCTGGAATGGCTGGAATCGGAGGGGCCGCGCCCGACGAGGGCGGCCCCTCCTGCTCAGTCAGCACAACCAGGGCTCGGTCGAGGTCTCACACGTGAGACGCCTACAACCTTTCTCACAGAATGGAAGAAATCGCATGATGCCTTGGATGCGAAAGCTCGGCGGCGTGATCGGTGCAACCGCCGCCGCTGCCACGATCCCGCTGGTCGTCGCCCCGTCGGCGCAAGCCGACAGCGCATACCGTTGCAACTACCCCGAGGTTTGCTTCTATACCGATCCGAACGTGCAGTCCGCGATCGTCGCCCGCTTCCAGGTAGTGACCTCTTCCTGGCAGTACTTGCAGTACCCGAACACCGGCTATGCCGTCGTGAACACTCGCAACGACGATGTGGCGTACGTCCTGCAGAGCGACGGGAAGGTGTTGTGTGTGAAGCCAAACGGAAGCTTCGGCTCCGGGGAGAGGGTTGTAGCCGTTCGCATCGACTCACGATCCAGCTGCTAAGAGGTCCTAACAGAAGTCACTGATGATGTGACTGTCGGCTTGGATCCTCGTTGGTCTGTTCGTGGGGAAGAGAGAGTCGCGTCCATGGGTCGTCTCGGATGAACTGTGGTCGCTGATCGAGCCGTTGTTACCTGAGCCGGGGCCGAAGCTGGTGGCCGGTCGGCCGAGAGTGCCGGATCGCCAGGCGCTGTGCGGGATCCTGTTTGTGCTGCATACCGGGATCCAGTGGGAGTACCTGCCGCAGGAGCTGGGCTTCGGTTCGGGCATGACGTGCTGGCGCCGGCTTGCCGCGTGGAATGAGGCCGGCGTCTGGGACCGGCTCCACGTTGTGCTGCTGGCAAAGCTGCGAGCGGCGAAACAGCTGGACTGGTCGCGGGCGGTGATCGACTCCTCCCACGTCCGGGCCGCTCGGCGAGGCCCAAAAGCGGGCCCAGTCCGGTCGACCGCGCACGGCCGGGCAGCAAGCACCACATCCTCGTCGACGGGCAGGGCATCCCACTGGCAGTGTCTCTGACCGGCGGAAACCGTAACGACGTCACCCAGCTGATGCCCCTCCTGGCGAAGATTCCCTCCGTCCCTGGACTCGTCGGACGACCACGTCGGAGGCCTGACATCCTCCTCGGCGACCGCGGCTACGACCACGACAAGTACCGCCGCCTGGTCTGGGCGCAGGGCATCAAGCCGGTCATCGCCCGCCGTGGAGTACCGCACGGCTCCGGCCTCGGTGTTCACCGCTGGGTTGTCGAGCGCACCATCGCCTGGTTCCACGGCTTCCGACGCCTCCGCGTCCGTTGGGAAAGACGCGACGACATCCACGAGGCTTTCCTCGGACTCGCCACCTGCCTCATCACCCACCGACACGTCCAACGCCTTTGTTAGGACCTCTAAGAGGTCAACTCAGGGGGTGTGTGCGGGACCAGAGGGGACGCGGGCGAGGCTGGTGAAGGCAGGGACAGGGCGGCCTTTGCGTTCGTAACGGCGGTGGAGGCGTCGACGCCCCGAGGGACCCAAAGGATTTGCGCCGACCGTCGAGGGCTCTTCCTGTTCGAGTAGGAGCGATGGATGTGCTCGACGAGTCCCGCGTTGAAGTCGGGCGCGCAGTCGTACCAGTTGAGGCCCGCCGCACCCGGCCGAGGGCCGGCTGTTAGAGGTCCTAACAGAAGCCTCAGATGATGTGACTGTCGGCTTGGTTGCTCGTTGGGCTGTTCGTGGGGAAGAGAGAGTCGCGTCCGTGGATCGTCTCGGATGAACTGTGGTCGCTGGTAGAGCCGTTGTTGCCTGTTCCGGCGCCGAAGCTGGTGCCCGGCAGGCCGAGAGTTCCTGACCGTCAAGCGCTCTGCGGGATCCTGTTCGTGCTGCATACCGGGATCCAGTGGGAGTACCTGCCGCAGGAGCTGGGCTTCGGTTCAGGCATGACGTGCTGGCGCCGGCTCGCTGCCTGGAATGAGGCCGGCGTCTGGGACAGGCTGCACGTCGTGCTGCTGGCCAGGCTGCGAGCGGCGAAACAGCTCGACTGGTCGCGGGCGGTGATCGATTCTTCCCACGTCCGGGCCGCTCGGCGCGGCCCAAAAGCGGCCCCAGCCCGGTCGACCGCGCGCGGCCGGGCAGCAAGCACCACATCCTGGTCGACGGCCAGGGCATCCCGCTCGCGGTGTCCCTGTCCGGCGGAAACCGCAACGACGTCACCCAGCTGATGCCCCTGCTCGCCAAGATCCCGTCGGTCCCGGGGCTCGTGGGAAGGCCACGTCGGCGCCCTGACGTCCTGCTCGGTGACCGCGGCTATGACCACGACAAGTACCGCCGTCTGGTCTGGGCTCAGGGCATCAAGCCGGTCATCGCCCGCCGCGGAGTAGCGCACGGCTCCGGCCTCGGTGTTCATCGCTGGGTTGTCGAGCGCACGATCGCCTGGTTCCACGGCTTCCGACGCCTCCGCATCCGGTGGGAACGACGCGACGACATCCACGAAGCCTTCCTCGGCCTTGCGACCTGCCTCATCACCCACCGACACGTCCAACGCCTTTGTTAGGACCTCTTAAGGGGAGATCCGTCGGACCGCGGTGGTACCCCAACCGACGCGGGCATCGACGCACTCCGGTTCGCCGTCGGCCGTCGCCGGGCGGAAGCAGGCCCGGACGGTGCTGCCGGGACGGGCTTCGGTCATCTCGGTATAGACGAAGGTCGCCGCGTCGTCCTTGGTCCTGATGCGCACACTGTGGGTCGGACCGCCTGCTGTGACGTCCACCCGATCGCCGATCTCGGTCCCCCAGGTCCGAGCCCAGGTCGCTCCGCACTTCCTGCTGTGGCGCAGCTCGATGTGGGCGCCGGTGGCAGTGCGGTGCGAGGCGAGGGTGTCGGGGTCGATGCCGCAGATCAGGCGCATCGGGTCCCTGCCCTCGCAGGCGGCGCCGTGGCATTGCGGAGCGATGGAGAACGGCACGGCGTCCCGTTGCTCGGCCTCTTGGGCCTCGGAGTCCGGCAGCTGGAGAAACAGCAGGATGGCGACACCGCCGATCATCATGGTGTACACCGATGCCAGCACCACCAAGAGCCTGCTCCGGCCAAATCTTCGCAACCCAGTCTCGACGGGCGGTGGTGACTCGGGCGGAGTCGGCGGCGTCGGCTCCTCCGCCGGAGGGGTGGATGGAGGGGCCGCCGCGCGGCCGCGCCAGTGCGACTCTGCGATCTCCCACAGTGCCAGCAGCCGCCCGTCCGGTTCGTTCGCGAGGCGGCACAGTTCCCTTACTGCCTGGCGGGGGAGAAGGCTCTTGCCGTTGAGGTATCGCTCCCACGAGGATTTGCTGTACGGAGTTCGTTCCGCGAGCGCCGCCAGACTCAGCCCCGCACCGGCCCGTAGCTCCCGCAGCGCCTCGAGCAGCCGACCGTGTTCTGTGGTCACTTGGGCGTCGCCTCCCGTAGGGCCTGCCAGGTGGGCGGGTCGATGACTCCGTTGACGATCAGCCCGTTCTGTTTCTGCATGCGCTCGACGGCTCGTCGGGTCTTCGGGCCGAAGACGCCGTCGATGTCTCCCGGCGCGGTGCCCGCCCGGTGCAGCAGGCACTGTGCCTCGGCTACTTCGAGCCCCACGTGGGTGTTCGACAGAAGGATGTCGGTGGTTGGGCTCAGGTTGGCGTGCCAGCGACCGTCACGCTGCTCCAGGCGGCAGGAGTAGATGACCGGGACCAGGGACTCCGACACCGTGGGCGGGCCCGTTGGAACAGCATGGCGGTGGTCTTGCGCGAGCTGGGCGCGGGCTTCGGTGAGCCGTATGGCCAGCAGGAGTGCCGCGGCGACGGACAGCATCGTGACCACGGCTGCCGCGGTGAGAGCGGCGCGGAGGTGGCGCCCGTAGGGCTGCTGCTTGGTGGGGGTGGGTTGCGCTGGTGGGGAGGAGTCCTCGGGGTCGTCGGCGTTTGTGTCCGCCTTTCCCTCGGCCCAGCGTTGGGCGGCGATCTCATGCATGACCAGCAGCCGGGCCGGGTCGTCGCCGGCGGCGCGGGCCAGCGCGTCGACGGCCTCCCGGGGCGGCAGAGACCTGCCGTTCAGGTAGCGCTGCCAGGACTTCGCGCTGTACCCGGTCGTCGTGGCCAGTTGCCGCGTGCTCAGCTCGTTGTGGTCCTTGAGCCTGCGTAGTCGCACAATCAGCTGGTGGACGTGTGGATGCAGTTCTGCGGGCAGTTCCTTCCAGCGCGACATACTTCCCCCACTCGTGTTCGGGGCCGGGGCCCTGCCCTCGGTTCCCGGCCTCATTCTGCACCAGTCGCCACGGAACCCGCTGCGTGCCCGTGGCTGGGAAAGCAACAGTCCGGTTGCCGGCGCAGTCCCGCCGTAGGGACACGGCGGGCGGCATCTCGTCAGTCAACAGCCGGGACGTCCCGGGACTCGGTTATTTCCAGGTGATCTGTGGCCAGAGATCCCGCTGAGCCCGCAGTCTCGTTGCCGGGCCGGCCGCCGCGGTCGGCTCTGTCCAGGCGCACGTCCATTGAGGGGGACAGCATGCGAGCCCTCATGAAGGCACTCGTGTGCCATTGCCGTTGGGATCGCCGCCAGCGGCAGCCCGGCCACCGCGGGCACAGCCTTGGCGGCTGCGACACCGGGAGGGGGATCTACGGTTGCCGCCTCGCCTTCCGGCACCTCGGCAGCTACCACCTGGCAGGCCATGGACACGGTCTGCAAGACGTACACCGCCCTCGACGGCGTCACGTCCCAGGGGCAGATCTGTGCCGAGGTACAGAAGCGTGTCACCGATACCGGCTCGGTCACGGGCTACCGAGGAAGAGTGGTCCTCTCCCCCGCCAACGGCTACGAGATGAAGCCGACCACCTACCACTGGAGCACCGGCGCGGTCTCTCCGAGGTCTGCGCGGGAGGCTGCGCACCGCAGGCCAACACGTGGACCTCCGCCTGGTCCCCGGTTCACACGGCCGGCTCCGGACCGTAGAAGGTGCAGGGCGAGTTCGACGACGGCTCGCTGTGGGACCTGCACGCCTCCTGGGGCGCGTGGCAGACCGCGGCCGAGAAGTGCGCCACGTACACGGCTGGCACGGTGTGCGCGCGGTACGAGGTACTGAGCTACCGTGACACCCCCCAGGAGCGCGGCCGCATCACCTATACGCCGGCCAACGGCGGTTACATCATCCCGATAGCGGTCGGTGTCGGATCCACCATCGACGGCAGCACCACGGGCCGGACGAGTCTGCTCTGCCAGCCGTGCACGAAGCGGACAACGCCCTACACCGCAACGACGAACAGTGGAAGTAGATGCGCATCACGGTGCGTGGGCTGGTTGTCATCCCGCACTTCCCTGGCTGGTGTGGCCGAGGCGGTTGAGGTCGGCAGAGCGGGTGCCGGCGGGCTGAAGGTCGGCGTAGGGGTGGAGCTTCGCCCCGGCAGTCCCGTTGGTGAGCGTCCGGGCCTCTGTGCCGGCCGGCTGGGCGGGGGTGGAGGCCGGTTCGCGGTGGCCGAGGAGGTCGAGGACGGCCTGGGGGCCATAGTCGCGGCGGGCTGCGGCAAGTTCTTCGAGGTTCCAGACCCTCTGCCCGACGACGGTCCGGCGCGGGCCGCGGGCCTCGACGGTGCCGCGGACGAGCAGTAGTCCGTTGTGGAAGATCGTGTGTGCGCAGGTCTCGTGGGAGTCGTCGAAGAAGGCGCAGTCGACGAGTCCGAAGCCGTCTTCGAGGGTGACGAAGATGACCCGCTTGCCGGACGGGATGGGTGGGGTCTGGGTGGAGGCGCGTACGCCGGCGACGAGGACCTGTTGTCCGGGGTGCATCGTCTTGAGGTGCTTGGCGTCGGTGGCTCCGATCTCCCTCAGGAGTCGGTGGTGGTGTTCGATCAGGTGCTGGGAGACGTCGATCTTCAGCACGCCGAGTTCGGCGTCGAGGGCCTCGCGGCTGTTCATCTCGCGGAGGCCGGAGGGTCCGGCGGTGATGAGGGTGTCATCGATTGGGAGCTGTCCGGCGCCGGGCCGGCTGCGGGTGTGGCGGTGCAGCTCTGCCGCTTGGAGCAGGAGGTCGCGTCGTGTCTGGCCGCCTTTGAGGCGGTCGAGGGCGCCGATCTGGATGAGGCGTTCGGTGATGGGCAGGGCTGGGTGGGCTCGTTGCCAGAGGTCTTGGAGGGAGTTGTAGGGCTGCCCGGCGGTGATGCGGTTGACCTGGTCTTCGCTGATGCCTTTTACGGTGGACAGGGAGAGTCGGACGCCGGGGCCGTTGTCGGTCTGTTCGACCTGGTGGGCGGGTGCGGATTTGTTCACGTCGACGGGCAGTACGGGGACGTTGTGGCGGCGGGCGTCGGCGACGATCACGCGCATCGGCCACATGCCGGGGTCGTGTTCCAGCAGCCCCGCATACAGGGCGGCTGGATGGTGGGCTTTGAGCCATGCCGACTGGAGGGCGGGCACGGCGAAGGCGACCGCGTGCGCGCGGCAGAAGCCGTACGCGCCGAAGCTGGCGACGATCTCCCAGACGTCATCCAGGACCTTGGTGGTGTATCCGCGGGCGCCCGCCTTCGCCCGGAACCACCCCTCCAGCTTCGGCAGGCGTTTCTCGTCGGCAAGGGCGCGCCGGGCGACCTCGGCCAGGGCCCGGTCGCAGCCGGTCATCACGGCGAGGATGTCGATGATCTGCTCGTGCCAGATCGTCACCCCGTAGGTGTCGCGGAGGACGGGTTCGAGGTCGGGGTGGGGGTAGACGGGGGCTGCGCCGTGGCGGGCGGCGATGTAGAGCGCGGGCATGCCGCCTTGCACCGGGCCGGGTCGGAAGAGGGAGATGTCGGCGATGACGTCCTGGGGGTCGCGGGGCTGGAGGCGTCCGACGAGGTCCTGCTGGCCGGGTGACTCGAGCTGGAACATGCCGACGGTGTCGGAGTCCTGGATGAGGGCGAAGGCGAACTGGTCGTCCAGGGGCACGTGGTCGGGGTTGTCGAGGTCGATCTGCCTGCCGGTTGTGCGGCGGATCTCGGTGACGGCGTGGGCCATCGCGGATTGCATCCGCACTCCGAGGACGTCGAGTTTGAGCAGGCCGAGGTCTTCGACGTCTTCCTTGTCGGCCTGGACCATCGGGTACTGCCCGCCCGGCGTCGGCTGGACGGGCAGCCGGTCCAGCAGGGTCGCGTTCGACAGGATCACGCCGCACGGGTGCATCGCGATCCCCCGCGGCAGTGCGTCCAGGCCTTCGGCGAGCTCCCACAACCGGCCGTACGACGTGGCCTCGGCTGCCAGCTGCCGCAGCTCGGGCAGTTCCTTGAGCGCCCCGCGGATATCGCAGGCGCGGATGTGGGGGAACGACTTGGCGACCTTGTCGACGACGTGGGGCGGCAGCCCGAGGGCGAGTCCGGTGTCGCGCAGAGCGTGCCGGGCCCGGTAGGTCTCCGGCATTCCGGTGACGGCGACGCGGTCGGTGCCGAAGCGTTCGATGATCCGGTCGTAGACCTCCAGGCGGCGGGCGGACTCCACATCGATGTCGATGTCCGGGAGCGAGGCGCGGCGTTCGGAGAGGAACCGCTCGAAGAGCAGCCGGTGTTCGAGCGGATTGGCTGTGGCGACGAACAGGCTGTGGTTGACCATGGATCCGGCGCCGGATCCGCGGGCGGAGACTCTGATGGCCATGTCGCGGACGTCGGCGACGACCTGGGCGACGGCGAGGAAGTAGGCCTCGAAGCCGAGTCGGCCGATGGTGCCGAGCTCGTAGTCGAGCTGCTCGACCGCCTGCCGGTCGCGATCGAGGCCGCGGGCGGACATCCCTGCCTCGCACCGTTGCTTCAGTAGCCGCATCGCTCCGCCCGTGCCCGGCTCGGCGCCGACGACGGTGGGCTCCGGGAAATGCGGGCGCCCCAGTCCGAGGTCGGCGACCGGATCGATCTCGCACTGCTCGGCTGTCCGCACGGTCTCGGCGAGCAGGTCAGCTGCCCGGCCCGACCCTGCACCTGCCGACTGGCAGATCAGCTCAGCCGTGGCGGCCATCTGGTCCGGGCCCTTCAGCCAGCGCTCGCCGCAGTCCAGGCTGCGGGGGTCGATGGGGCGCAGTCGCCTGGCCGCGTCCAGGACATCCGCGACCCGGTGCTGGGCGGGGTCCGCGTAGCGCACCGCGTTGGTCAGCACCGCGGGGATGGAGAGCTGGTCGGCCAGGCCGAGCGTGTGTGCGGCGAGCCGCGACGAGCCGGCTCCGAGACCTTGTAGCCCCCAGTGCAGGACTTCCAGGCGCAGGTTCGGCCCGGCAACCTCCCGCCACGGGGCCAGGAGCTGCTCGGCGGTGGCCGGGCGCCCGGCCGACAAGGCCCTGAGCGGCTCCGACGCGGGGCCGAGCAGGATCGTGAGCTTCTGGTCGGCGTACTGCTGGAGCACGGGCCAGGTCACGACCGGCGGACCGCCGTCGGCTGTCGCATGGGCGGCAGAGACGATCCTGCACAGCCGCGCCCATCCGGAGATGTCCTGGGCGAGGAGGGTGACGCGCAGGGGCGCCTCGGCCACGTGTGCACCGCCGCGCACCGGGGTCCGCGGCTTGAGGGCGGGGCCAGCCGGGGCGTGTGGTGCGACCGCGAGGTCGACGCCGAGAACCGGGCGCACGCCAGCCGCCATGGCGGCTTTGGCGAAGCGGACGATGCCGGTGACGGTGTCGCGATCGGTCAGCGCGAGCGTGGTGATGCCCCGCTCGGCGGCACGGGCGACCAGGTCGTGCGGATGGGAGGCACCGTAGCGAGCGGAGTAGCCGCTGGCGACATGCAGATGTACACCACCGCCCATCACGACCTCCGTCAAATACCCCCAAATACGGTCTAACCACCCTGGCCAGATCTCCACAGTACTCGAACATAAATCGAACAGGCGAGTTTGGTGCTCCTCCCCCCAAGCCGCCCGCCGCCTGTGACTGAGCGTGCTATCTGGCCCCTGAGCGTGATAGTTGGCCTCTTGAGCGGGGCAGATGGCCCGCGGGGTAGCGGGCGACGCGCTGGCAGTTTCCGTGCGACCTTGCCCCGCTCCTTGACCGGCTGGAAGCCGATCACCTTCACTCACTGGTACGTCAGGACGCTGGGCATGCACGGATATCGTTCGCCAGTACGTATGTGAACAGTGCGAGTTCGAGGGTGGGGACCTGATGGTGCGAAAGAGCGGACGAAGATTGGTGTCGGCGGTGGCGCTCCTGTCGGCGATGGGGCTGACCGCAGGGTGCGGGGACAGTGCCGAGCCCGTCGAAGCCGGGAGAAAGCCGGGGCCGGCGACGAGCACGGCAGCCGGTAAGGCGGCGGAGCACTCCGAACCGCTGACCGCTGCCAAGCTGAAGGCCGCGCTGCTCACCGCGGACCAGGCCGTCGGTTTCGAGATCACGGGGAGCAGTTCTCGGGACGGGGCTGAACCGGACTCCTCCCTCGACGTCAAGGAGACCGTCTCCCCGGAGGTCTGCCGGCTTGTGAGGGAGGCCACCGGGGGTGATGGTGAGGAGGCTGCCGCGGCCTCGTCGATCATGTATCGGGCTGGGACCTCCATGGCTCCCAGGAGCACCAACCTGATGAGCTATCCGGAAGGGGCTGCACGGGCCCGCATGCAGCAGTTGCGCGAGGCCGTCGGGGCATGCAGCCGGTTCAGCTTCAGCAACACGTTCGGAAAGGCGTCCGTCACGACCGAGGCGCTGGACGTCCCGGCCCTCGGGGAGAACGCACTGCGCTACCGGACCTTGTCCCGGTTGGACGACGGAGGCTTCGCCTGGACCCTGGTGACCGCCGTACGGGTCGGAGGCGTCATCGCGACGATGGACGTCCTGGACACCACCGGGCCGATGCCACCCGAGAAGCTCGCCACGTTCAAGCCGGATCCGGGCCCCGACGAGGCGGCCATCGCCACTCTCATCGAGAACGTCACCACAGCCCAGAGCACCTGAACTCGACCACGGCCCGCCGCACGCCTCGGCTCGTTGAACGCATCGACGTTCTCGCGGTCCGGCTCCAGCTACCCCCGAGCACGCTCTCTCGCCCGTAAGACACCTTCGCTTCGACGGACTGGGAACTCTGACCAGCACACCACCGCCCACGCCCGAAGCTGTGTCCCGCGTGTGCACGTAGTTGGCCAGACAGGCCAACCACGCCGCTCAGTCACAGCCCGCCGCCTGTGACTTTGCTGGTCAGCGGGAGCAGTACTTGCAAGCGGGTGTCGCCGGGCTGGAATGCGACGTGGGTACTTCCGTGGCGCTACTGGGATGGCGCCCCAGGAGCAGCGGTCCAGGTCCGGTCCAGTGCTTCGCCGCTCCGGGGCCGCTGCGCGGGGTGGTTCTTCAGCCCGGTCTCGGTGCCCGGATGGTCACCCGGTGTGGCGCTGCATGCCCCCGAAGGTGGGCACGTCCGCTGCGGTCATGTCCTGGCGGAGCCTTACGTACCGGACGGGGTGCCGCCAGACGCCCGCGTCCTGGGCGGTGTCCCCGCTGATCTCCGCGATACATCGGGGCTCGACCAGCACCGGGATGAGATGGTCTCGGCTCCCCCAGCGGGCAGAGAATCGCACGCCGGTCCATGGGTGGTCGGTGTCGGCCCCAGTGAGCTGGTCGGCGACCTCAGCGGATGGTGTCGGCTTCAGCGGGACCGTCTTCCCGACCAGCCGCAGACGTCCGATCGCGTCGAGGCGGCCCAGGAGGAGGACCTGAGGGTGGCGCAGGGAGCCGGTGACGCCTCCGATGATCGCTTCTGTCGTGGCTCGTCGGCGGACCTTGTACCAGGACCCTCGGACGCCCGGGCGGTACCGGCCGGCCCGGCTCTTCACGACTACGCCCTCAACGCCCGGGACGTCGGTCCACTCAGTCAGCCACTCCTGCGCGACGGCGAGGTCGGTGGTCGACGGGCACAGCGTCCACGGCGGCGTCAGCCGATGGTCGGCGAACAGCGCCTCGAGGACCTCTCGGCGCCGCCACAAGGGCTCGTCCAAAAGCTCTCGGCCGTCGGCTTGGAGGATGTCGAAGGCGATGAAGTGCGCGGGCAGCTCGGCAGCCAGGACCCTGGCCTGGCGGACAGCGGTCGCGCGGCGCTGCAAGGCGGTGAAGCTGAGCTGGCCCTCTTCGAGGACGGCCAGCTCGCCATCGAGGACCAGGCCGCGGGGCAGCTGGGCGGCCGCGGCGACCAGATCAGGGAAACGTGCCTGGTACATCGCGCCGCGACGCGTCTGCAGCACCACCGGCTGCCCGTCCTCGACCGGGGTGAACAGCAGGCACCGGAATCCATCGAACTTGGGATCGATGAGCATGCCCCCCCCCGGCATAGCTCCGGGGAGCGGGATGGTTTCGCGTGCCTGGGCGAGCATGGGCTCCACGGGAGGACGCAGCACCATGCGGGGCTCCTTCCCGTGACCGGTCAGGCTTGGTCAGGTGTCCGGGTGGGCGTCCGTTTTCAGGGCCCATGCGCCGCCGGGGCAGCCTGCGGGGAACGGGGGGAAGCGGTGGCCCTTCACGTCGGTGCTCCAGTGGTGGGCCGCTCCGCAGTCACACTCGTAGATCCCGCTTTCGGGGACGATCTCGCCCGGGTGCCATGTTGTCTGCGCATCACTCATACCCTCTGGTGTACGTCTCCGCGTGACCGGCCGCGACTCAGGACTTCGTCGGCCACTTCACCGCAGTCGGCCGGCTCCGCAGCGACCTGGACATGGGGGACACCCGGGTGCACTGCAAGGGACTCTGCTCCAGGCGTCGGCATGGGCCCACGGTGGGGCGGGTGCTGGCCCCGCTGAGCGTCTGACCCACGACGACGCCTGTCCCCAGAGAGATCCAGGGGGTCGGGCGCCGTCGTTGTGCTGTCAGGCTGCCTTCCCCAGCCCGAGGCCAGGGTGGCTACGGCCCGGAGGTCAGCCAGGGCTACGGGGCGGGCTCGTAGGTGACGGTGGTGCCGGAGCAGTCCTCAGCCGTGCCGAGCAGGGCCTGGCGCTCGGCGTCGTCGACGGCCAGGTCCCAGCGGAGTTTCGTTCCCACCCAGGTCGCGGCGTAGGTGCAGTGGTAGGACGCGTCCGTGGGCATCCACTGCGCGGGGTCCTTGTCACTCTTGGACCGGTTGGAGGCAGCGGAGACCGCAATCAGCGTGTCCGGGGACCCCAGGTCGTTGGCGTACGCCTCGCGCCGCTCGGCGCTCCACGGTGTCTGCTCGGAGTCGAACACCTCTGCTAGCGGCACGAAGTGGTCGACGTCGAGCCGACCGGCGTCGCTCACCACCAGGCCGTCGTACGCGCTGCGCCACGAGCCCCCGGTGAGCTTGCAGCCGGCCGTGACCTCGGGTGCGTTCACGGCCTCGGAGAGGATGACCTCTCGGCGGGTGTCGCAGCCGTCCGTGGCGTTCAGTCCGCGGTTCCAGTGCTTGTAGAGGGTCCGCTGGTAACCCTCCCGGTGCTCCTCAGCGACTGGGAGCCGGTCGATCGCCTCGAACAGTCCCAGCGACCGTCGGGCCCCGGGGGCGCCGTCGGGGGTCTGCGCCGGGACGTAGGAAGTGAACGGGAGTTCTTCCACGGGCAGGGGGCTGGTGAGGGTGCCGGCGGAGGCGGGCGAGGCGAGCAGCGGCAGGGCGGCGAGGGCGAGCGCGGGCAGGCCGCGTCGCAGCAGGGAGATCATCACGAGACGTGATTAGCAGCCGCCCTCTGCCCGGCGGTTGGGCACCGACACTACGTCACCCGATCGCGACACTGGTTCACCTGAAGAAACGGAACACCCGCTGAGCTTGCCGTTCAGCCTCGGCGTCCGATGAGGCGGGCGAGTGTCTCGGTGGGCCAACAGAGCCATCCGAGAAGGGGGTGGGTGACGACAAAGTAGTGGGTGCTGGCCTGGCCCCGCTCCTTGTCCAGGATCTGTGGGGCGTCGTCGCGGTAGACGTGGCTGAGGTAGCGGCGGCGGATCGGCGCCCCTGCCACGAGCAACACGGGTGAGGCGAGGAGGATGGCCAGCGATATGAAGGTCTTCACGGCTCTCAGCTTGGCTCTTTCGGCTCTCGTGTCATATCGCATGTGCCCAGTGTGCTGATCCTCGTTGTCGACCGTCAGCTCGTTCTGCCGGGTCTGGCGCCTGCCCTATGGCCTTGTCCCGGGCGAGTGGTGGGCCGGTGGTTCATTGAGGCCAACGGACGCGCCGTCCGGCGGGTGACGACTTCGGGTGAACCGGGCCCCTGGCCCGTGACTGCGAGGGTGGCCATACATGTTGAGCCGTCCATGCACCGAATGATCATTTCTGCTGCTCTGGCCGCCATGCTCGTCCCCTTGGCCACTGCTCCCGCCCGCTTGTCGACGTAGGCACGGGCCGTCGTGGGCGTGGACGACGCACGCTGCCTAGTCCCGCGGGGGCGCCCGTCGCGAAGTCAAGCATCCCTTCCGCGGCAAGCCGCGCATCTGCTCCCCGCGCCCGCGGGGACGGTCCCGCGCCGCTCGCCCAGCGGCGATGCGGCTTCTGACGGTGTGGGCCCTCGTCCGCGGCCCTGCGTTCGTGCACCTCGACGGCAAGCTCGGCGTCTCCACTTCTGAGGTGGTCGCCACCCAGGTCCACACGGCTGTCCACGCGCTCTTCGACGACTCCCCGGCGATGTCCCCTACTGCCACACCGTCAGGGCGAGCGGCCAACTAGGGCCTCACGAGAACCTTCATCTGGCCCGACTGGGAACCGTGGTTGACCGGCCGGGCCGACTACGGCGCTCAGTCACAGCACCTCACTCGAACGGCTTCGGCTCACCCACGGGGCGTGGGGCGGGCATGTCGCCCGAGCTCGTTCACGCTCCAGTTTCCAAGGCTCGCGAGCCGGCCTTGAACCACCTCGAACATGTGACCTGCATCACTCATAAGATTTGCTTGCTTTGCGCAAATTTACGCAAAGTGTTGATCTTTGGATGTGTTTGCTGGTGGTGATGCTGGCGTTCGGGTGGCGTGGGATGGCTATTGATACTGGATGAGCAGTAGGGAACATCTGTGTGCCACCAGGGCTTGGCGCTGCGTAATCTTTCCTGGATTGCCTGTGCACACCTGCCGGGTGGGGGGCGTCGTCGTGAGTGAAGGGCGCACAACCGCGCACTTCCCGGGTCCGAAAAGTGCGCCCGGCTCTTCGTACGAGCAGAGGCTCTCGCCTGTGACGATGCAACTCGTTGGTGACCTGATGATGCTGGCGGTCGCCATCCGTGTCTTTGGTCAGGACGCGCTCACTCTGTTTCGCCGCCTGGCGGCAGCGGGTGTCCGGGCCGGGGTGAGCGAGATGAACCGCCACCCCCACGACGGAAAGGAAGGCCGGTGACCGAGAACCGAAGCCGCACCCGTCCAGGCGCCGAGCCGATGCCCCACCAGCCCCCCGACCACGCCTTCTCTGCGTTCCACCAGATGAAGCGCCCCCGCTACGTCCACTACGCCGAGACCTTCCTCCACAACCGCGACGACGCGGAGGAGGCAATCGACAGCGCCTTCGAGCATCTCTACCGGTCCTGGGACAAGGTCCTGAGCAGTGACAACCCGGACGGCTACGCCTGGACCGTCATGCGCAACAAGGTCACCGACCACGCCCGTGCCCGGAAACGAAGGCCGCTCCTGCTCGACGACGAGGCTTTCAACACGGTCGCCCTGCGCGACGCCGTCGACCCGTACGGACAGATCACCGAGTCCCTCGCACTCTTCCGGGCCATGCGCCAGCTCACCGAACGCCAGCTCGACGTCATGGTGATGACCTACCTCCACGGGCTGAACGCACCCCAGGTTGCCGACGCCCTCGGCATCACCAGCGCTACCGTCCGCTCCACGGCCCGCCACGCAACGCGCCGGCTGCGCAGCATCCTGGGCCCCGACCGCACTATGGAAGGACGTCGATGACCCCCCACATCACGGAGTTCCTCTCCCGCGCACGCCTGGTCACCACCCCCTACACCCAGCAAGACATCGACGCCGCCGAGGCCCGCCTCCACGCCCGGCTCCACGCCACCGCCACCCCGCCCCCACCCGCACCCGCCGTTACCCCGGAGGAGCCGACGGAGCAGGAGGCAGCCCAGAACCTGAACACCCTCTGCCAGACCGTCGTCACCCGCAAGAGCGCCCTCAGTACCCTGGACACCTTCCTCACCCCGCAGCTCCCCGAGCCCCCGGGAGCCCGGGTTCTGGGCTGCATCCTGCAACTCGCCGAGTCCGAGGAGAACGCCCGTTTCTGGTGGCAGTACGCAGCGGGCGCCGGCGATCCGGCAGCTTCCTACTGCCTCTACCTGCACCACCTCGCCCTCGGCGAGCACGGCGAAGCCGACTGGTGGCACGAGCAGACCGAGCGGATCCAGGGCGCTCTGCCCTGGAGCGACGATTCCACCGACGCCGAGCCCCACATCAAGAACGACGTATCCGATGCCGTTACCGACGCTCTCCACGCCGTGTCAACTACCGACGCGAGCCTGCTGCCCACCGCTCTGCGCATCCTGAACGCCCTCAAAACCGAACCAGCCCCCGTGCCGGCTCTGGTCGGTGCCGTACTCGACTACGTCCCCGCAGCCGTCGGTCCCATCGACGACTTCGAACTGCCCCTGCCCGCTCCCGGCTTCACCGACCACATCCGCACCCTCACCAAGACCGCCAGCGCACCCGCTCCCAGCAGACCGCGGGTGCGCAACCGGCTCCAGACCCGCCCCAAAAATCCGAACTCGCTCATCGCATCCGCGCGCCGGCACCCAAACTGGTGCTGGGGCTAAGAAGTGGCGCCCCCACGACAGCTCGCCATCGCCCCCACGCCACTGGGCGCTGCACAGCGGCCACCGGCGCAATACCGCCTGGTCCCCGGGCAGGGTCTGCGGGTCACGCCGGTGTGGTCCGGCTCACCGTTTTTGGGTGAAGGGTGTTGGAACATCCTTGGAAGGTGGTGCGTTCATCTGCGTGTGGGTACGGAGGGGACTGTGTCCCCGGGCCTCACCTATAGCCCATGGGGAAGATCGTTCGGCTGAAGCCCCATGGAGCCCTCCGCCGAGAGGCGACCACCCTCCGCACCCACACCCTTCTAGCCGCCCCGGCTGGCCTCCCCCGACCAGCCGGGGCTTTCCCACGTGCCCTGATCGCCCGGCAGGACCTTCTGGTGGCTATTCCGGCCCCGGGGATTTCGAACCGTGGTTGGCGCTGAGATTGATCATGGTCGTCTAGCACAACTTCGGGATGCGGGGTCAGGCTTCTCCGGAAGCCACACCGCCCTGGACGAAGACTTCGCCCGCGTCTCCCCGCTCAAGCACGCCGGTGGCGAGTATCGCCATGCGCAAACTCGATTGCCCAGAGCGCCCAGCCGGCCCCGCTGATGCTGCGGCCCATCCTCGAAATGGCTGCCAACATGTAGGACCACCCCCCAGCTCCACGCGTACGCCCGCCCTGGCAAGTGGCAGTGCTGCCTCCATGTCACTGCGTGCTTCGCCCAGCGGTGAAAGCTCCCGGCATCCCCCGCGGCCCACCGGAAATGGGTCTTCACCCTCGCCCCGCTCGGCACACGTACTACCTCACCCACGCCACAACAACCCCTTGCGCTGCCGATGACCGAAGCAGCCTCCACTGACAACACGTCACCGGAAGATCACTGTCAGCGGCATGGCCTGAACTGGACAACAAGGGGATCCGCCCGTTCGGCGGGGCAGGGCGTACACGGAAAAGCCCCGGCTGGTCGAGGGAAGCCAGCCGGGGCAGTAGGGGGCGTGAGGGCGGAGAGCGGTCGCCTCTCGGCGGAAGGCTCCACGGCGCCTCAGCCGAACGACTCCGCGCAGCGGGCGGGGTCAGCATGGAGGGGGTGTGGGGCAGCGGCGGTGGTGGTTGCGGCCCCAGGTCTCGGTGTCCACGGTGCGGCTGCGGGCGTCACGCAGGGTCGCGGTGTCGGAGTTGTCGTCCCAGACGTAGGCGCGGCGGTCCTGGAAGGGGTCGGTGCGGGTGTCGCGGCCGACGCCGGTGTGGTGACGGGCGGATCAGCGCGGCAGATGCGGTCGCGGTGCTGCGCGGACAAGGCCCCTCCCTCGTGACGCGGGTCGCGGCCCGGTGATTGCGAACGCTTCAACTGCGTCATTCGGCTACATGGATCAGCGGCCGTGCACACCGCGCCGTGGGCCTTCATGGGCGAAGGTGTGGCCAGGTGGGCTGCCCTTCTGTTCCGTTGCCTACATCGGCCGTAGCGGCGATTGGATGTCGCCAGTGGGTCTGAGCGGCGTCCCTGCTGATCGGTACGCCGACTGCTGGTCTGCCGGGCTCGCTTAGCGCACCGTTCTGTTTCCACTGCAATCTGATCGGGTACTCAGTGCCGGGGCGTGGAAGCCCGCTACGAAAGTCATGAAACATCTTCCGAGGGATGATTGCGGAACGAGGGAGAGGATCGGTGTGTGCGCACACGAACCACCCCGGTACTGGTGACTGACGCGGGGTCATCGAGCCTGCGTCTGACGGTCTTCGGGGACGGTGGTCAAGTCCTTAACGAACACCACAGTGACTCTCCGCCTGGCGAGGGGGCAACCGAATCGCTGCGGCAGTTGCTGAAGGAAGGGCCGGCTCCTACAGCTGTGGGTCACCGCATCGTCCACGGCGGATCGGAGCTGCGCGGCCACACTCTGCTGGACGACGCTGTGCGTGCCAGCTTGAACCGGGTTGCAGACCTCGCGCCATTGCACGTCCCCCAAGCACTGACCGTTCTGGACGCGGCTCGGGATCTGCTGCCGGGAGTTCCGCACGTCGCCTGCTTCGACACCGTCTTCCACTCCGGCTTACCCGTTGCGGCACGGGAGTACGCAGTACCTTCCAGCTGGCGCGATAAGTACGGACTGCGCCGCTACGGCTTCCACGGCCTGTCCTACGCCTGGGCGCTGGCCCGCACCGCTGAACTCCTCGGCCGCCGTCCCGAGCAGCTGCACCTGGTGATGGTGCACCTCGGCGGTGGCTGCTCCGCCTGCGCGGTGCGTGATGGGCGCAGTGTCGACACGACGATGGGCTTTACGCCCTTGGAGGGTCTGGTGATGAGTCATCGCAGCGGCAGCATCGACCCTGGCGCCCTGACCTGGCTGCTCACACGGAAGAATGTGTCTGCGAACGAGATCGAGGACGTTCTGAACCACAGGTCCGGTCTGCTCGCCCTCTCCGGCACTTCGGACGACACGCGCGACCTGGTCCGCAGCCGGGCGGCAGGCGACGAGCGCGCCGCACTCGCCCTTGACGTCTTCACCCACCAGTGCCGTCGTGGCATCGCCGGCATGGCCGCATCCTTGAGCCGCCTGGACGCTCTCGTTTTCACCGGCGAGATCGGCGAGGACCAGCCTGAGGTGCGTGAGGAGGTGTGCGCCGGGCTGTCTGTGTTCGGCCTCACGGGCAGCCTGCGACCACTGGTCGCCGAACGTCCCGAAATCATCAGCGAGCCCGGCGCGCGAGTTGCCGTCGTGGTCGTCCCCACCGGAGAGGCTCAGCAGATCAACGTTGAGACCCGGGCTCTCTTGGCTCAGCGCTGAGGCGGGCCGACGCCACCGCCACGTCGGCATTCGGAGTTCACACACAGGGCCTGACGCTTGCGGGGATGTCCGATGCTTCGAAAAGCCTAGGGATCAGGCATGACGAGAGCGCCGGTCAAACGGCAGCCACGATGTACCGGCTCTTGGGGACGTGTTCTATGAACGTTGCTCAGCCTGGTGTCGTGCGCTGCTGCCGCTCTCGCAACCAGCAGACAGCGCGGGCGTCGTGGGCAGCGGGCGAACACGCTGCTGCGCAGTCACGAGACCGGCGGGGGCGGGAGCACGGGCCGAGCCTGAATCCGACGCCCGGACGCACACATCACGGTCGAAGGAGCGGACCTCCCGACTCCAGGGCGGGGTAATGCGCTTGCCCAGCTCTTGTACGAGGCATCAGCCGGATCCGCCCAGGACGATCTTCCACACTCGGGTCGCCACCTGGAGGTTGAGCCGGTCCTCGACGTTCGCGAGGTCGTTGCCGCTGATCTCGCGGATGCGCTGGAGTCTGTAGCGCAGCGTGCTGCGGTGGATGGCGAGGGATGCGGCGGTCTCGTCGTAGTTGCCGCCGCAGTCGAAGTACCGGGCCAAGGTCTCCGCCATGGCCGAGTTGTTTCGGGCGTCGTAACCGATGAGTTGCCCGAGCCACTCGTGGACGAACGCCTCCAGTTCCCGGAAATCGTTGCCAGGCCCCAGGATGCGATAGAGGCCGAGTTCGTCGAAGAACGTCATGCCGTATGGCTTGCGTGAGTGGCGGCGCACTTCCAGGGCGCGCTGTGCCTCCTGATAGCGCTGGGGGATGTCGTCGGGGGAATCGCACGGGGCGCTCACGCCGATGCTCCCGGACGGCGCCCCCGTTTCCAGGGTGAGCGCCTCGTACAGCGCTCGAGCGGGCGGCCTGTCATCAGCGAGCAGGACCACGTGGTCGGAACGTCGGGTCAGCAGTGAGCGCATGCCCACGGCAGAGGCCACCCGGCCCACAATCTGCGCGAAGGAATCGTCCGCAGTCCGGTCCGACCACTGCACCACGACGATGTAGTGGCTTCGGTGCAGGTCGTGTCCGACTGCCTCGGACCGGGCGTAGGCGCTGGTCTCGTCCGTTCCTGCCAGTAGGTCGTCGGCCAGCTCGCGGTGCAGCCTCAGTTCCACTTCGGCCAGGTTGCGCAGGTGCGCCAGCTCCGGGGCGAGCGACGTGGCGGCCTGTTCCAGAGCGAGCACGGTGTGCTCGTCTGCCTCGCCCTGGGGATCGACCAGAGCCAGCATGCCCAGGACCTCGCCGTGCGGGCGGACCAGAGCGATCAGCCGGCCCTTGATCCGCGCCGGCCCGGCCTCCCGGGCGACAGCGTGCAGCAGTTCGTCCTGGCGCACAGGGTCCGGTTCCGGATAGGGGTCGGGCCGGTCGGGGCCGGCCCAGGACCTCAGCCGACCGAAGCGGTCCTCGACCAGTGCGGGGAGTCCGGTCAGCCCGTGCAGGGCGTGGGTGACGGCCTCCTCGGCATCGCCCGAGGCGGCGACGTCGGCCATGCGTGCGTGTACGGCCCGCTGGTACGTCAGCTCAGCTACAAGGGCGATCAGCTGCCTCTGGAGGGCTGCGCGTTCCTCCCTGAGCCGGTGCAGCTCCAGGGCATCCTCGCGTCGGCGGCGGTGTGCGACCGCAACTGACAGCGCAGCAGCGGTGTGCAGGACGAGTGCGGCGAGTAGGGACCGCTCGGCTTCGGTGGGCTGGGAGCGGGACGTCACTACGAGGTAGCCGTGGAGTCTCTCAAGTCCGCGCAGCCCAAGGGCTTGGCCCCGGGGCCTACCGGGTACGGCCACAGGACCGTCCTGTCCGGCCAACTCCCGCACTCTCCGGTCCACGGTCAAGGCGTGATCCTGGCGGTTCCTCGGGCTGGGGACCAGGTCACCGTCCGCTTCGAGGTAGCCGGCCTCGGCGCTGTACGGCCCGGCGGCGGTTATGTGGTCCATGGCCAGGCGCAGGATCTCGCTTTCGTCCGGGGTGCCGAACAGGGTGCGGGACAGCGCTGTGAGCTCGTGGAGGGCATGGTCGGCGGGGGGCAGAGCAAGTGGGTGGGGCTCTTTGTGTGCGGCTGCGGGGGGTCGCCGGGGGCTGCCCCGCGCCATACTGCCCTCCCGGTCGGAGCGGCGGTACAGGTTGTGCGGCCGACTTCCGGCCATGGGATCACTCCCGAGCCCTCAGAGGGCGAGGCAAGCGTGTTTTGACACCCGCTCGCGAGCCACCCCGTGCGATATGTCCGTATCTTCACTCTAGTACTCGTTGGGCGACCGGGCGCGTGCATTCCTGGCCGGCCAGGCGCAGGCGTCGAGCCACTCGGCTCGCCATCCTGGGTGCGTTGGAAAACCTCCGCACCTAAACCCGCAGGAGGGGCACAGCGATGACGGAGCAGCATGACAGGCCGGCTGACTTGTACGGGACTTACCGGCTGGTTATTCGGTCTAGTGAACCCCCCGGCCCCGTCGTCCCCGTTTGTTCCTCCGGCCAAGGGCTGAGCCTGGGAGTGCTGGTCACGGAGCTGTTCGGCATGCTCTTGCAGTTGCGCGTCGGTGCGGTTGCCGGAGTTGTGCACCGCTCCGCGCTACGCAGCCGAACCGGTACGAGGTGATCGCGGCGACGCGATACCTGGCGCGCTGTCGTCTCCGATGCCCGGGCGGCGGTCAAGGAAGAGGCAGGCGTGGAGCGTGTGCGGCCACTGGCCTCCGAACTCCGTCCGCTCCCGCGCCAGTTCCCAAGCTCGCCCGCAAACACCATCCCGACGTCAACAAGGACCCGGCGGCGGAGGAACGCTTCAAGGACCTCAACGAGGCATACAGCGTCCTGTCCG
>NZ_JBHWZS010000006.1:0-80934 GCF_042728155.1 Streptomyces sp. NPDC060209 | reverse complement strand
GGTGAGAGCGAGCTCTGGCAGCGCCAGCACGACCTTGACTGTCGACTTCCCCGCCCTCAGAGCCGCACTGGCTGCGCACACATCGAGCGCCCGTCGTACGGCCTGATCAGCGGGCCCGAGACGCACGCGCCGTACCGGCCTGGTCGCCCGCGTGGGTGAGAAGTTGTTGCCAGCGGTGCCCCGCCAGGGCGGGGTGCGTTGAGTACGTCATGCGAAAGATCATGTGCTTTGCGGCATCTGTGATGGCTTTGGGGTATCTGGGACAGGCAACGGCGCACGCCAGCGGCGGCGCCGATGACGGGCCGGTCGGCATCGGTGTTATCGGTGAAGGGCTCAAGGTGAAGGAAGTCCGGGCGATTCTGACCGGCTGGGAGGCGGGCGCCAAGGCCCGGGTCAGCCTCTGGAAGGGTGACACCTACATCCGTCACGTGCGGGGATGGAAGTACACCACTTCCAAGGAGGCTGCCCGGCATAAGTTCGAGATCGCGACCTGGAAGATCAACAAGAGCTTCCCCCACGGGTCCAAGCTGTGCGTGGAGTTCAACGGTTACCCCGACCGGATGCCCTGCGTCACGATCAAGCGCTGAGGGGGCCACCGGCTCCCTTTGCCTCACCGGCGGCGGCCGACGCGAGGTGAAGTCGGTAGTACGACTTACCGCCCGCAGGGGTGACACGGCGGCCCGTCCTGCCGCCCTGCGGGGTGCACCGGCAGTACAAGGGCGTCATGATCAACAATGTTGCGCGTGGTCTCGCCGCCGCTGCCCTCACTCTTGTGCCCCTGCTCGCCACGACCCCGGTCCAGGCCGCCGAAGTCACCACGCTCGCCGACGGTGTCCAGGCGCTGCCCCTGGCCGCGGAGTCCCGCACCGGGTATGAGCGCTCGTCCTTCAAGCACTGGGTTGACGCCGACAAGGACTCGTGCAACTCCCGTATGGAGGTGCTGATCGCCGAGTCCCGGATCGAGCCCACCGTCGAAGCCGGCTGCAAGGTGACGGCGGGGGAGTGGTACTCGTACTACGACGGGCTCACCCTGACCGCGCCCGGCGGCCTGGACATCGACCACATGGTCCCCCTCGCTGAAGCCTGGGACTCCGGTGCCTCGCAGTGGACAACGGCCCGCCGCGAGGCCTACGCCAACGACCTGGACGCCGAGCGCTCCCTGGTCGCCGTCACCGCGAAGACCAACCGCAGCAAGGCCGACCAAGACCCCTCCACCTGGCTCCCGCCGCTCGCCGACGCCCGCTGCACGTACGCCGCGGACTGGGTGGCCACCAAGCTGCGTTGGGGCCTGACCGTCGACCAGCCCGAAGCGGAAGCACTCACCACCCTCGCCGAAACATGCGGCAACCAGCCACTCGCGTACGAACTCGCCACCGACGCAGGAAAGTAGCCGAATCCCCGGCACGCTGCCCTCCCCGGCGGACACCGCTGGCGAGGGCAGCCTCTAAAGGTTGTTGCAGAAGGGTGGGTGTGGGCAGGCCAGGATGGCGGTTGACCTGCTGGTTCAGCCTGTCATGGCGAGGTTGTGCATGCTGGCGACGGCTTGGACCGCGTGGTGAAGGCCATCTCCTTTCTGGCGGCAGTCGCGGAGGATTTTCCAGTTCTTCATGCGGGCGAAGGTGTGCTCGACGCGGGCGCGGACGCGCCGGTGTTCGGCGTTGTCCTCCTCCTGGCCACGCAGAAGTGGGCGTCCGGCTCTTCTGCGGTGCGGGACGACCAGTCCGGTTCCCAGGTAGGCGCCGTCTGCGATGACCGTTGTCCCGGCCGCGATGGCGGGCAGGTCCGATTCTCGCCAGGCGTGGGCGTCAGCCTTGTTCCCGGGGACGGGGCGGGCTGAGGCGATCACCAGGCGGCTGTCCGCGTCGATGATGACCTGCACGTTCGCCGAGAACCGATAGTTACGGGAGGACGCGGCGACCCTGCGGTCGCGGACCGGGACCAGGGTTCCGTCCACGATCCACAGCCGGTCGACATCCGCGACAGGCCGCGGCGCCGGCTCGATCGCGAGGAGCGGCCGCAGGCGATGGATGACCCGGCAGACGGTGGCCGGTGAGCAGCCGAACAACGGGGCGAGCTGGCGCATCGTGAGGTTGGTCCGGTAGTAGACGGCCACCAGGAGCACCCGGTCCGCCAGTGGCAGGCACCACGGGCGCCCTTCACCGGGGCCGTTTCCGCCCCGCTCCCGTACTACCTTCACCAACTTCTCGAACCGGCCCATCCGCAAGCCGGTGAACGTCTCCACCCACAACGACTCAGCCCGCAACACCCCGCCCATACAAGAGGAATGCCCTATCCCAGGCGTTCTGCAACAACCTTTAGGCGCCACGAAAGCAGCGGTCTTCACGCGGTAGGTCACGACGCTGCCCCGGCGAGCGGGAGGCGGATTGTTGGAGACAGGCTGTTCAACCAAGGTCAGGGATGTGTCCGCCACTCGTCATAGAGCTCCGCGTCGGCGATGAAGCCGGCCACGCAACGTCGTCGATCGCGAGCCACGGCGCGTCGGCCACCGCCGTGGGAGTAAGTTCGGCGAACGACTTGACCTCGCGGTAAAGGTGGGACTGGTCGACGTAGCCACATTCAGCGGCGACGCCGGCGGCGGCATGACCCGCCGCGAGAAGGCGGGCGGCGTGGTCGAACCGCACCAGTCGGGCGGCGCGTTTGGGCGCGATACCAAGCTGAGCCCGGAAACGAGCCGACAGACGCTTCCGGCTCCAGCCGACCTCGTCGGCAAGGCCGTCAACCCGCGCCCGCCCCCGGCTGGCGCGCATCTGCCGCCAGGCGAAGGCGACCTCTGGGGCGACAGTTGGTCGGCTGCCCAGGCGCCGGCCGAGGAGGTCCGCCGCAATCGTGAACCGTTCGCCCCATGACGCGGCGGCGCGCAGCCTGTCCTCGGTTCGTCCGGCGTCGCGCCCCCAGACATCCTCGAGGGACACCACGGCCCCAGTGAGCTCGGTCGCCGTGCCGAGCACAACAGCCGCTGCGGCCGGATCCAGCCGGATCTGGAGGCACTCGCCCACTCGGCCGCCGGCCCGGAGATCGCCGGGGAGGAGCCCGACCACGGCACTGCCGCGGACATCCCGGCCATGGGTGCGGTGCACGAGGCCTTCGCCCTCGCTCAGGTCGATGAACAAGGTGACGGAGGGATGCGCGACCATCGCAATGTCCACGGATGCCGGGGCGCGGTGGCGGAACCCGGCCATGCTGACCCCCGGCAGCCAATCTGGCGAGCGGGGGACGGCGATGTCCACAAGCGACCAGTCGAGTGGTGCCCCTGTCGACAGCATATGACCAGCTTAGACCTCGTCAAGGTCGGGATGTCAGCGGTCTGTTGCCGCAAAATCGAGGAGCAGCTCGCTGGTCGCCTCGGGCGCTTCGAGCATAGGCATGTGCCCGACCCCGGGCAATTGCTCGACCCGCGCGTTCGGCACCGCGTCGTACTGGTGCACCGACGACGGGTTCCAACGGGGGTCGGCGGCGCCGAAAATGGCCAGTACGGGCACGTCGAGGGCGGCGAGACGCTCGGGCACACTCCGCTCGGCGATGTACTCCGTGTTCCGGCGCAGCACCGTCCTGAACGTTCGGTACGTGGTGCCCCGCATCTCGGCGACCACGTCGTCCGGGACATCCACTGGACGAGCAGCCGCCGCCCCGATCCCCTTGCGGATCATCGCGTCTGAGCGCCTCGACCACAGGAGAGGGCCGAACGGCGGGCCCAGCACGATGCGATGGACGAGCGGCTGCGGGAGGAGTGCGTCGGAGCTTGGGCCGGTGCTGATCAACGCGATCGACCTCACCAGGTCGGGGCGCTGTTCGGCAAGCGCGGTGGCGACATAGCCGCCACTGGAGTGTCCGATCACGGTGACGGGACCGAGGCCGAGGTGGTCCAGGTGCACCGCTACCTGGACCGCCTGCTCGGGCACGTCGTAGGAGGCCGCGGGCGGTGACTGGCCGCAGCCCGGGAGATCGACCCGGAGGACGTGATGATGACCGGCGAGTGCCGGGACCATCGGGCTCCAGGAGCCGCCCGAGGCGCCCGATCCGTGGATGAGCAGCAGCGGTAGCGCCTGTCGAGGGCCATCGTGGACCGCATGCATTCCATGTACGTGCTCAACGTCGTACTCATTCATGCGAGTGATGATGCGTGGGGTGTCGACCATCGGTCTTGTACAAATGTCGTTGTTGAGTTGACGACTGCATTCGGTCATTGCGGCACCAGGCAAGGCACGGACCCCAGTTCTAAAACACGCCCTAGCCTTCGACGGCCCGATTGCGATGGCCGATGGGAAGCATCCCCACATGCTGCCAACCCCGTCGCAGCCCCCACGCTGAACCCCGCGAAGGGCAGGAAAACGGTGGAGCGGTCGTAGTACGTGTCCGTACCGTCCGTGGGATGACCTATCTGAGTTCCCAGGGATTTCTGCTGGGCATCGAGGGTGCCGCCTTGCTGCGCGGCTTCAGGGAAGGAAGCGCCGACCGAGCGTTCGTCGAAACCCGGATCGCCGAGATCCGCGCCCTACTGGATACGCCCGCCCTCGCGCAGGCCGAGGGGGTTACGGCGAGTCCGGGCACAATCAGCGTGACCGACGTCTACCAAGCCTGGGCGCCGCACTACGACGCCCCTGGCAACCAGATGATCGACATTGAGCAGCCCGTTGTCCGGCGCATCCTGGACGGCCTGCCGGTCGGCACGGCGCTGGACGCGGCCTGCGGCACCGGCCGTCATACCACCTACCTGTGGGAACTCGGACACGATGTGATCGGCGTCGACGCCTCACCGGAAATGCTCGCCCAGGCACGCAAGCGCCTGCCAGACGTTGCCTTCCACAAGGCTGACCTGCACCGGCTGCCGCTTCCCGACAACGCAGTCGACACCGTCGTCTGCGCGCTCGCCCTGACGCACGTCTCTGATCTGACCCCCGTATTAGCGGAGTTCGCGCGTGTCCTGCGTCCTGGTGGGAGCCTGGTGATCTCGGATGCACATCTGCTGGTGTCCTACCTCCGGCCGACCGTGGCCCGCCGTGGCGGCCCGGACGGCCGTCCCTCCTCGCCGAATACCACCGCCCGCTCAGCGCCTATCTCGCCGCAGCCCTTCCGCTGGGCTTCCAAGTCCAGCAATGCGAGGAACCCCGCCGCTCGCGCCACTCCCTCGATCCCGACACCGCCCCGGACCCACTCCCGGTCTCTGTGTCCTGGGACTTGTTGCACTGGTGCCCGGAAGCGTCGGCCGCAGCCTTGGACGATTCCCCGATCGCGGTCATCTGGCACTTTCAACTCGACGGCGTCCGGGAGGGCTGAGTAACCGGGGTTCTGGCATACATTTAAGGCCAATCAGGGTCCCCTCGCCATTGCGGGAGTGGTGTGCCGCCGGTGGCGTTCATGATCTCGCCGGTGATGAACGAGGCGTTTGCGGAGGCGAGGAAGACGTAGGCGGGCGCCATCTCCGCGGGCTGCGCGGGGCGGCCCAGCGGGCTCTGCTTTCCGAGCTCGGCGGTATCGGGCAGCGTCGCCGGGATGAGGGGCGTCCAGACGGGCCCCGAGGCGACGGCGTTGACGCGGATGCCGTCGGGAGCCAGCATCTGGGCGAGCCCCTGGGGGAAGGTGACGATCGCCCCCTTGGTCATCGCGTAGTCGAGCAGGTGAGGGCTCGGCTTGTAGGCCTGCACCGATGTGGTGTTGATGATCGAGCCCCCAGCCGGGATGTGCGGCAAGGCACTCCTGCACAGCCAGAACATCCCGTAGAGGTTTGTGAGCATCACACGGTCTAACTGCTCGGTCGAGATGGCGGAGATCCCGTCGGGCTGGGACATCTGGTACGCCGCGTTGTCGACCAGTGAACTCATGAATGCTCAGCTGAAGGGTGATGCTGTGTCAGTGGCATTCAACGAGGAGGCGCGCAAGCTGCTCCAACTGAGCCAGCCATTCGTTGCGCCCCGCCGGGGGCCTGGTACTCGACTGGTTGTGACGCCTTCGCGGCAGGCGTCACAACCAGCCGGGTGCACTCTCCTGGGCGGAATCCTTGGATGCCGGGTGATCCGGACCGCCGGCCGGGGCGGCGGCACGCAGCGCCGCTTCGACCCGGCGGTTGCTGGTCATGGATGCCGTGACGGCCGTCATCGTCAGGAGGAGGCCGGCGGCGGCGTAGAGCGCGGTGCGGATGTCGTAGGTGGTAGCCAGCCAGCCGCCGAGGAAGGCCCCGATGGGGGCGGCGCACATGGCCAGCATGCGGGAGGTGGAGGCGACCCGGCCCATCAGGTGGGCGGGGACGATCGCCTGTCGGAGGGAGGGCGCGAGCACCATCGTGGCGCCCATGCCGGCCCCGCAGACGGCGAGCGCCAGCCCGGCGACGTACGGGTTCGGGGCAGCGGCCAGGCCCAGGATGGCAAGCCCTTCGACGGCGGCTGTGCAGATCAGTGCGGTGCCGGTGCCGAGTCGTCGGCCAAGGAAGGAGGCGATGCCTGCACCGAGCAGGCCGCCGGTGGCCTCCGCTGTGAGGAGCAGGCCGAAGCCGTAGGTGTCGATACCCAGGCGGTCGTGCGCGAAGAGGGCGAGGACGGTCTCCACAGCGAGGAAGGCGACGTTCCCGACCGCCGGGCGGAGCGCCAGCCCGAGCAGCACCCGGTCCCGGAAGACGTACGAGGCCCCGGCCCGCGCTTGCCGAAGCAGCGACTCGCGGACCTCCGGCACGGGCCGGGGCATGGCGGGCAGCGTACGGACGAGCAGCGCGGAGAACAGGAACGACACCGCGTCGGCGAGCAGCGGAACCGCCCGCCCGAGCGCGAGCAGCGCACTGCCCGCAGGCGGCCCCGCGAAACCGGACATGGCGGTCTGGGCGCCGCGCAGGCGGGAGTTGGCGCGCTCCAGGAGCGCGGGGTCGCGGCGGAGCAGATCCGGCAGGTAGGCCGTGGCGGCCGTATCGAAGAACAGCCCGCCGAGGCCGAGCAGGAAGGCGACGGCCGCGAGCAGCGGAATGCTCAGCACGTCGAGCGCGGCCGCTGCCGCCGGTATCGCGAGCAGCGCCGCACGCGCCGCGTCCGCGACCCACATCGTGCGCCGACGGTCCCAGCGATCCACCAGTGCACCGCCGAGCACCCCGAAGAGCAGCCACGGCAGCGTCCCGGCGGCCGTGACGACGGCGAGCGCCATGGGATCCCGCGTCAACGTCAACGCGAGCAGCGGCAGCGCGGCGTGCGACACCCCGTCACCGAGCGAGGACACCGTCTGCGCAGTCCACAGCCGTCCGAACCCGGTCGGCAACTTCCGGGCACCTGAGGTCACTTGGCTCCCCCCTCGGTCTGCTCGCGCGGTGCCGGGTGGAACAGTGCGAAGACGAGTGACGCGTCCGGCAGCGACGGATCGGACAGTTCCCGGTACTCGTCCGCCAGTGCCTGCAGCCGCGCCCCCAGCTCCGCGAACTGCTCCTCGGTGAGCCGCAGATGCGCCATCCGTACGTGCCGCTCGCCGTCCGCCGGCGACGCCTCCAGGTCCGCCACCGCATGGCGCATCAGCACGTCCGGCCCTCCTTCGCCCGGATCCGGCAGCGCGATCGCCCGCGCGGCCATCGCGTAGTACCGCTCGGTGACCCCCCGCACCTTCCGTGTCCGTACCACCTTCACCAGGCCGGCCCGCTCCAGCAGCCGCACGTGATAGCTGGAACTCCCCTTCGCAAGGCCCATCCGCTCGGCGATCTGCGTGATCGTCGCCGGCTCGAAGCGGAGCACGGCCATGATCCGGTGGCGCGTGAGATTGGAGACGGCGCGCAGCTGCTCGTCAGTGGTGACGTGAAACGTCTCGGGAAGATCGTCGGTGGGCATGAGAGCAATGGTCAACGATTCTTGACCATTGGGCAAGGGGATTTCGCGCAGCTTTGGACCGGCTGGCCGACCTTGCCGACGCTCCTGGCGGCCACGAAGAGCTGAGCGAGCTGCTGGACCAGGGGTCTGTGCACGCCGGGTTCCTGCTAATCCGACGCGCGTCCGCGACCGGCGGCCTGCGCGAGCCGCAACGGATCTCCGACGCCGGGTATGACGAGGCCGGTAACGAGCTGGACCGGCTGCTGAAGGCGCCGACCGACGGGCATCGGGACTGAGTATCCGACCGACCGCCGCAGAGGTACTTCCGCGCGGTCAGCTCGGCTACTTCGGGTCCAGCTCGGCTACTTCGGGTCGCGGTTGAACTGCGCCGTCGACCAGCGGTAGCCGAGCGCGATCAGGCCGACGCACCAGGCGATCGCGATCCAGCCGTTGTTACCGATCTCGGTGCCGAGGAGGAGGCCGCGGAGGGTCTCGATGGCAGGGGTGAAGGGCTGGTACTCGGCGATCGGCTGGAACCAGCCCGGCATTGTGCCGGCCGGGATGAATGCGCTGGAGATGAGCGGCAGGAGGATCAGCGGCATGGCCATATTGCCGGCCGCCTCGGGGTTGGGACTGGCCGCGCCCATGCCGACCGCGATCCAGGTGAGTGCCAGGGCGAACAGCGTGATCAGCCCGAACGCCGCGATCCACTCCAGTGCCGTGGCGTCCGTGGACCGGAAGCCCATGGCCACGCCGACGGCGCCGACGAGGACCACGCTCATCACGCACTGCAGTACGCCGCCGACGACATGCCCGACGAGCAGAGAGCCCCGGTAGATCGCCATCGTGCGGAAGCGGGCGGTGAGGCCCTGGGTCATGTCCACGCTGACGGACACCGCGGCGCCGATCACGGTGCTGCCGATGGTCATCAGCAGCAGGCCGGGGACGATATAGGCGATGTAGTCGGAGCGGTCCGCGCCGCCGCCACCGATTCCGGCGCTCATCACGTCGCCGAAGATGTAGACGAAGAGCAGCAACATCATGATCGGTGTGAGCAGTAGGTTCAGGGTCCCGGACGGGTAGCGCCATGCGTGCAGGAGGTTGCGGCGCAGCATCGTGTTCGAGTCGCGTACGGCGAGAGAGAGGGCGCTCATCGGACGTTCTCCTTGGGCTGGTGGGGGACGTTGGCCGGGCTGGTCAGGGCGAAGAACACGTCGTCGAGGTCGGGGGTATGGACGGTCAGTTCGTCCGCCTCGATGCCGGCGGAGTCGAGCCGGTCGAGAATGGAGCGCAGTTCGCGCTGACTGCCGTCGCTGGGGATGGAGAGCGACAGTGCCTCGTCGTCCCGGGTGACCTCGCGCAGGGCGTCAGCGGCGGACTGGTACGTGACCGGGTCGGTGAAGCGGAGCCGGATGTGCCCGCCCGGGACGAGCCGCTTGAGCTCCTCGGCGGTGCCTTCGGCGGCGATCTTGCCGTCGTTCAACACAGCGATGTGGTCGGCGAGTTCGTCCGCCTCCTCCAGGTACTGGGTGGTGAGGAAGACAGTCACGCCGTCGGAGACGAGGCCGCGGATGATGCCCCACATGTTGTGGCGGCTGCGAGGGTCGAGACCGGTGGTCGGCTCGTCGAGGAAGATGATCCTCGGGCCCCCGACCAGCGTCATCGCGAGGTCGAGGCGGCGCTTCATGCCGCCGGAGTAGGTCGAGGCGGGCTTCTTCGCGGCCTCTACCAGGTCGAAGCGCTCCAGGAGCTCGGCGGCGACCCGCCGTCCCTCACTCTTGGACAGGTGGTGCAGGTCCGCCATGAGGAGCATGTTCTCCTCGCCGGTGATCAGGCCGTCAACGGCGGAGAACTGCCCGGTGACACCGATGGCGGCACGGACCGCCTGCGGGTCGGCGCCCAGGTCGTGCCCGCCGACGTGCAGGTCACCGGCGTCGGCGGTGAGGAGCGTGGACAAGATCTTGACGACGGTGGTCTTGCCGGCGCCGTTCGGGCCGAGCAGCGCGAACACAGACCCGGCCGCGATGTGCAGATCGATACCGTCGAGGACGAGCTTTTCGCCGTATGACTTGCGTAGCCCGACGGCGGAGACGGCGGTCGGTGACGGGTGACCGGCACCTCGCCTGGACGTGGGCATGACAGATGAAGGCATGATGGCTTCCTCTCGGAGGATGAAGACACAGGAAAGTGAAAGCTGTTCGGGAACCCCGATCGAGCGACTGTCCGCGCTGCACGTCAGTCGTGACGTCTGGGGGATGGTGTCGAGCGGCCCGCCGCCGGAGGTCCTGCTCGCCGGGGGCACGGGTAGGGCTGAGCCAGGTGTCGCCCGCCTGCTCAGCCACCTCGGTGGACAGGACCTCCGGCGGCTTCCGGTGGCGGTCGGCCCGCGCCTGTTCGCGCCGCGCAGGGCGAACAGGCGCGCGTGCGGGCCGCTACGCCCACTGGCATGCGGCGCGGGTCTTACTTCTCGGCCGTACCGGGTTCCCCGCTGATGGACTCCTGGTAGACGTCCGCATAGGTGCGTGAATCCTTGACCAGGTCGTCGCAGAACGCGGCGACGTCCGTGCCGATCAGTTCCAGGACCCCCTTGCCCGCAGCGACGCCTTCCTCGAAGAAGTCAACGATCCCAGGGAGCAGGGGCCCGTCAGGCAGGTCGACCGGTCCGACCTTGAACAGGTACTTCTGCATCTCCCTGTAGACGATCTGGTAGTCCGGCGGGAGTGCCTTGACCCGAGCCACGTGCGCCCGCCACTGCTTCTTGCCCTCGATGATGTCCTGGATGCCCACGTCAGCCTCCCAGCCGGTTCAGTTTCCTTGCGACGTTCCTGTTCAACTGCTCGCGCCACCGGTCGCGATAGGTTCGCGCCCCTTCTCCACCGGCCAGCGCCGTGCAAAAGCCTTGGATGTCGTCGCCGAGCACCTCGTGGACGCTCTGCCCCTCTGCCGCTGTTTCTTCGAGCAGCCCCAGGGCGGCGTCGAGGATCGGCATCAGGTTGCGGCCGGTGAAGTCCCCATGCGGAAGTAGGTGGACTTTGATCTGGTCCCACGCCGCCCGGTAGTCGTTCGGCAGGGCCTCCGCCCGTGCCTCGAAAGCCTTCCAATCCCTGGTGAGATCGCTGCCTGTGATGGTTTCCCAGAAGTTCATTTCCCGCCCTCCTTCAGCCTGTCGATGCGTGACGAGACGTACTGCCATTTCGTCCAGAACTTCGCGAGCTCCTCGCGTCCGGCGTCGTTGAGCGCGTAGAACTTGCGCGGCGGACCCACCCCGGATGGTCGCTTCGTCACCTGAACGAGCTTGTTCCTCTCCAGCCGCAGCAAGATGGTGTACACCGTCCCCTCGACGACGTCGGCGAAGCCGAGCTCGTTCAGCTGACGAGTGATGGCGTACCCGTAGGTTTCCTCGCTGCCGATGATCTCGAGCACACACCCTTCGAGCGTGCCCTTCAGCATCTCCGTCAGGTCGTCCATCGCGATTCCTCCTCGACCTCAGCGGTACTGCGTAGCACCGAGTACCACTATACGGTACCACCGAGTAGTGGAGGATGTCACCGTGGAAGGCCGTGTTCTCGTATAGCTGCCGCCACCCGTCATGTAGCGCTGAGTAACTACGCGGGGCTGCGGTCGCGCTGCTGGAGGGCGGCGAAGTCGGCGTGCGCCGTCTCGATGGCCTCCGGGTACGCCTGGGTCTTCTCGTGCTCGGCCAGCGCCCGGTAGATGCTGGAGAGGCTGGGGCTCTGTCCTTTGCGGCGGCCGGCGGGGATGAGCAGGTCGGGCTGGATGTCCTCGACGGTCTCGCCGTTCGCGCGGCGGCGGAGCACGGTGTGCAGCATGTCTCGGTGATGACCGGGGGTCGGCCGCCGTGGTTGCCCTTGCGGGCCGCGGTGTCGAGTCCTTCGAGGGTGGCCTCGCGGATGTTCTCGCGTTCGGTCTCGGCCATCGCGGCGAAGAACCCGAACAGCAGGCGTCCTGGAAAGGGGGGTCGTTTCTGACAGTAACGCGGCGTGCGGCTGCGGCCTCCGCTTCGGCTCTTGCTGTCATGAGTGGGGCTCTTGACCCTCACGCGACGTCAGGCTGCATAGTCGGTGCCGTGGAAGATCACTGGACTGTGGGACGCGTGGCCGAGCTGGCCGGCGTGAGCGTTCGCACGCTGCATCACTATGACGAGATCGGGCTCGTTCGGCCGTCGGCGCGGACCGCGGCCGGGTACCGGGCCTACTCGGCGGGCGACGTGGAGCGGCTGCGGGAGGTGCTGGCCTACCGGCGGTTGGGCTTCGGTCTGCGGGAGGTTGCGGAACTGGTCGGCGACTCGTCCACCGACGCGGTCGCGCACCTGCGCCGACTGCGAGGCCTGCTGCTGGAGCGGCGTGATCGTGCTGACGCCATGGTGGCGGCCATCGACAGGGAACTTGAGACACGGGCGAAGGGACTGACGGTGACACCGGAGGAGCAACTGGAGATGCTCGGTGCACGGCTGTACGACGCGATCGGCGGCGCTTACCCCGCGACACGGCGTACCGAGCCGCGGATCGCCGAGCAGATCTGGGACGCGCTCGGGGACGCGCGGACGGTGCTGAACGTCGGTGCCGGCACCGGCTCCTACGAGCCTGCTGATCGCGACGTGACCGCGGTGGAGCCATCGGCGGTCATGCGGGGGCAGCGGCCTGCCGGCTCGGCACCGTGCGTGGCCGCCGCCGCGGAGAGCCTGCCGTTCGAGGACCACTCCTTCGACGTCGCGATGGCCGTCTCCACCGTTCACCACTGGGGGGACCCGATAGCGGGGCTCCGCGAGATGCGCCGCGTGGCCCACCGCGTGGTGGTGCTGACGTTCGACACCGACGAGCCCGGATGGCAGGACCGGTTCTGGCTCACCCGCGACTACCTGCCCGAGTTCGCCGCCGTCCTCGCGGAATTTCCCTCACTTGCAGGGATGGCCGACGCGATCGGCGCCCGCGCTGAGCCAGTGCCCATCCCGTGGGACTGCACTGACGGCCTGTTCGAGGCGTACTGGCGCCGACCAGGGGCATATCTGGAGGATCACGTCCGCCGTGCGATGTCGGTGTGGACGAGGGTCGGGCCGGAGGCAGAGCAGCGGGCGGTGCGAAGCCTCAGTGACGACCTCCATTCCGGCCGGTGGGCCGAACGCAACAGCGACCTCGCTGACCTCGACGCGGCAGATCTCGGCCTCCGCCTGCTCATAGCTTGAAGTTCTTCAGCCTCGGCATCAGCTTGAAGTCGAGCATGTGAGCGAAGGCGAACCCGACGATGGAGGCACCGTGCGTGTCCGTGTACTGCCGGTCCACCTCCATGTCGGTGCAGTGCCGCAGCACGCCCTCGATCATCGAGGCAACCTCGGAGGCCGAACAGGACTTCAGCTGCGAGTAGATACACACCGACTTCCGCTCGACGTGCCAGTAGATCATCACGCCGGGGCCCGGTAGCGCTGGTGCCACTCGGTCATCAGGTTGGAGGACCAGGCGCCGAACTTGCGGCTGTCAGAGGCACACGCGGTGCCCGTACTCCACCACATCTCATCGCGGACGGCGAAGGTGGCGTTCACGAGCTTCCGCAGGGCCGGGCGCATGTTGGCCCGGTTGACGAACAGGTGCCGCACCCTGCGCAGCGTCGCCTCGTTCTCCCAGTAGATGAAGGTCTGGTTCCAAGAAGCGCGAGTTCACCACGGCCGTGCTGCACGCGTTCTCATGCTGAATCACTGGGTGATCGCTGACCGTGCGCCCCGCTCCACCAGGGCGGAACACTCCGGACAGCCGGAGATGACCGGGTGTACGCAGCGCACCAGGTGGGCCAGGAACCGGTCAGCCAGTTCGAGGTTCGCGACGTGTTCGGCGATCCGGGTGCGCTTCGCGTTGACCAGGCCGATGCGGTCTGCCCGTTGCCCCGCGGCAAGTTCACCGATCTCGGCGAGTGACAGCCCGGCCCGCTGGCAGATTTGGATGAGGCGGGCCTGGCCGATGGTCTGGTCGTCGTAGACGCGATGCCCGGAGGGCAGCCGGCGCGGGGTGAGCAGTCCGATGTCTTCCCAGTGTCGGAGGACATGGGTGGCCACCCCGAGCAGGGCAGCCGCACCGCCGATCTTCAACTCCACTGCGGACATCACACTCCTTTACTTCAGGTCGGCCTGAAGTTATACGGTCCCGTCATCGAACGCACTACCGATCGCGAGAGGGACGATGTTGCTGTGTCCGACGCTGTGAGATCACCGACGCTGGCCGCATGCTGTGGCGCGGTCGCAAGCCTGGCGACGGGTCTTGTCCGTCCCCGCCGCCCCGACCAGCGGTTTCTGCGCGGCTTGACCGACGCGGGGCTACCGGACACGGCGGTGTCGGTCACCGTGTCCGTACTGCGACAGGTGCCACGGTCCGTGCCCACCGCACTGATCGTGGAGGGGCTGTGGCAGCCGCGGCGAATCGCGAACTCGCTGCTGTCGTTCGTGATCACCCACCCGGAAACGACGTTCATCGTGGATCCGAGTGTCTGCCTGGATGTCGACAGCCGCGCCGTTGCTGAATTGCCGGCGTTCCTGCGGGTCGCGGTGCGTCCCCCGGCCGATACCGTCGCCACCGTTACCGCGCTGCGTGAACGGCCGGGTTCCGGCCCAGATTTCGCGCTGCCGACGCACACGCATTGGGACCACGTGTGCGGACTCCTCGATCTTCCCGAACTGCCGGTACATCTGCACCGCCGCGAACACGACTGGGTCATGCAAGGCTCGATCGCACCCGTGGGTGGCGTCCGCGAGGCCCTGCGCGGCCGGGGCATTGTCCAGTACGAACTGGACGGCCCGCCGATCCTCACGTTTGCCGCCAGCCACGACCTCTTCGGCGACGGTTCCGTCGTGCTCGTCGACCTCGCAGGACACACCCCTGGCAGCGTCGGTGTTCTGGCGCACACGGCAACGGGCTGGGTGCTGCTCGCGGGCGACGCTGCCTGGCACACCGACCAGATCGACCTCATCCGGCAAAAGGCCGGCTACCCCGGCGAGCTCGCCGACGAAGACCGGCACGAGACCTTCCGGACGCTGCACCGCCTGCACGCCGTCAAGGACCGAGTCGCCATCATCCCGACGCACGACCACCGCGCGGCCCAGCAGCTGCCGACTTGATCACTCAGAGGGACTCCTGAGGTCACACAGGCTGTCGTCCGGCGCATAGGGGCCGATCCGATCCCGGTACTCCTGCCTGGCGGGCGAGGAACATCGGCCACGTTCAGGCCTCCTCGACCTCCGGCTGGAGGTCACGAAGCCGCAGATAGCGCGAGACGAAGATGGTCTTCTGCGCGCGGCCGACCTCCAGTATCGCCGCGTAGGTGGGGTGGGAGGCGTTGCGGGTGGCACCGTCCCTGTCTGCCATTGCGGGAGTGGTGTGCCGCCGGTGGCGTTCATGATCTCGCTGGTGATGAACGAGGCGTTTGCGGAGGCGAGGAAGACGTAGGCGGGCGCCATCTCCGCGGGCTGCGCGGGGCGGCCCAGCGGGCTCTGTTTTCCGAACTCGGTGGTGTCGGGCAGCGTCGCCGGGATGAGGGGTGTCCAGACGGGCCCCGGGGCGACGGCGTTGACGCGGATGCCGTCGGGGGCCAGCATCTGGGCGAGCCCCTGGGTGAAGGTGACGATCGCTCCCTTGGTCATCGCGTAGTCGAGCAGGTGAGGGCTCGGCTTGTAGGCCTGCACCGATGTGGTGTTGATGATCGAGCCCCCTGTCGGGGTGTGGGGCAGGGCGCTCTTGCACAGCCAGAACATCCCGTAGAGGTTTGTGCGCATCACACGGTCGAACTGCTCGGTCGAGATGGCGGAGATCCCGTCGGGCTGGGACATCTGGTACGCCGCGTTGTTGACCAGGATGTCGATGCGGCAGCCGAACTCGGATACAGCCCGGTCGATGAGCGAACGGCACTGCTTCTCGTCCCGGATGTCGCAGATGGTGGGCACCGCCCTGCGGCCTGTCTGTTCCACTAGGCCGACGGTCTCCCGGGCCTCCTGATCCTTCTCGGGGAGGTGGGTGAACAACACGTCCGCGCCCTCCCGCGCGAAGGCCAGCGCGACCGCACGGCCGATGTCCGAATCACCACCGGTGATCACCGCCTTGCGGTCGACGAGCAGCGCGGACCCTCGGTAGGAGCTTTCACCGTGGTCTGGTGGTGGGTCCATGCGGCCGGTCCAGCCGGGATGTGCTTGGTCCTGCTGGGGGAAGTCAGGGCGGGGGTGGAGCTGGTTCGGGTCCTGCGGTCGTTCACTGCTCGATGGCCTTGTGACGCACGGTCAATCTTGCGTCTGCGGCCTGACGGAAGGTCTTGGATACTCACCGAGCGCCAGGGCGAACGGCTGACGAGTGGCTCGATGCCGCGTCGGGCGGGACGACCTTCCCGGCCTCCACACCCTCGCCGCAGGCATCGACCGTGACCGCGATGCAGTCATCGCCGGTCTCACCCGGCCCTGGAGCTCCGGGGGGCGTCGAAGGACACGTCAACCGGAGAATTATGTGGAATCTGATCGGCACCGTGACGTCCGCGATCGACGGGAACAACAACTCCTCCAGCCGGAGCAAGATCTCATCACAGCCCCGAACCTTCCGCCCAGCCGCTGCTGTCACTGCTCGCCCGGAGGCAACCTCCCGCGACAACCGAGTTCAGCCGTCACTCACAGTGCACCAATCCACACAACCTGAGCCAGAGCCACTACTCGTGAATAAGCCACGGAGTCGATATTTGCCGTGCAAGGTCGAGCAGGTCGCGTCGCGCGGTGAAACGACCCGCCAACGGGCGCGGGTACTTTCACCGTCCAGTCATCGCGGCGGGGTGTGGCCGGGGGAGGGCAGCGGAAGGTCGGCCCTGAAGTGCGCAGTAGGCGAACGTGCCGTCGCTCGTCTGCTCGCGGAGCCGGGTGACCGTGGTGGTCAGCGCCTCGTGGTCGCCCAAGACGGCCTGGCGGAAGGCGATGGCACCGTTGAACGTTGTGTGGCGCGCAGATTCTCCGAGTCTCAGGATGCTGGTGGCCGAACCGTTCACAATCCATAATTGGATCTGCACGTTAGCAAGTATGGCCATAGTCGGTTGCCCCCGGACGTGCCGGAGCCGCCGATCTGGACGGAGGGATCCGCTTACAGGTGCTTGCGGGGTCGGTCCCAACACGAAGCCCTTGGGATCGGCGGTCGGCGGCTGCTCCCCAGCGCTCGCGGGGACGGTCTCCAGGTCCAGGCTGAATGCGCGCTCGGCTTGGATTGCTTCGAGCCCGCGGGGATGGTTCCAAGGCCAGGGCCATCGACGGCGTCCTCGACCGCTGCGATGGCCCCTGCGATCGGATACCGTCTGCGTCGTTGCCGTCTGCTTTCCGCCCCGCGGGGATGGTCTCGAGGTCCAGACCACAATTGGGGGAGTAGCGTCGCGGTGGTCATCTCCTAGTGGGTGGTGCTCCGCAAAAGCCCGGCCCTTCGGTCACGGATTTGTGCTCTGTTCGCCCTGCGCCAGGAATCCGCAACAGTCCAGGTACTCGGTCGCTGCTTGTGCTCTGCTGAGGCTGCCGATCGTGAAAAGATTCCTCTTCGGCGGCTTCAGCCTTAACGTGCGTGCAGTATCTCGATGCTCGTCGGAGTTTTTCCTGTTCTGGTCGCTGCTGATGCCGTGGTGTTCGGGATCAGTATGTGCCCGTCGGTGGGCCCGGGACGTCGCGCATAATTCCCGGGTCCCGCCGACGCCGTAGCCGGTTTCCCGGCCACGCCTGGAGAGCTGCTAGCCGCCGAGGGCCCCAGTGGCTGCTCCGACGATCGGAGACAGGGTGTCGTCGAGCATCTGCCCGTGAACCTTGAGGTTTCCGGCGGGATCGGTGAGCATGCTGGTCACCTCCCACGACGGGTCACTCAGGTGGTACATCTGGGTGTGGTGCCACAGTGCACCCACAGACTCGCCTACGGGACTGGTGAGGGTGGCTGCGGGCGTGGTCGAGTGGCCGGCGTGGGCGGAAGCCGTTCCGGCTCCGGCGATGCTCATGACCGCAACCGCGGCCACCAGCGTCCCAGCGAAGCGCACCCGCCGCCGGCGTCCGGTCACGCCTGATGCAGCGGCGGGATCCTGGCTCACTCGGTTCTTGTGGTGGTCAGCACTCATTAATTACCCCTTCGGTGCAGTGCGCCAAATCGGCTTGACGCTCTTGGGCTACGAGAGGAATCTCGCACGATGTCAACCCGACGTGGTTTCCTCGTCGTTGCTGAGACAAGAACAGTGACTCACCATCAAAGGGCATGAAAAATCAGGCTGATTTAACACTCGAGTGACTCATGGGAAATCGCTGAGCAACCGGGGGAACGTGTGATTCCGGTACGGCGCGGCAATTTCCTCGCTACTCGCTGGAAACCCTTCGGTCCGAGAATGTGGCGAAGCTGCGGGGAACTGGTGAAGTGGAGTTTGCGGGTTCGCGGCCGTTCTATACCTGCTCGCCCTGGGGTGGACCCGCCCGGCGTCGCACCGCCCGGGGCAGGTCTTCCCATGTACTCAGGAGAGGGACGATGATGACGATTCAGGAATCCGTGCCCACCACCTCCCGGACGGACTCGCGGTCCCGGCCGGTGGCCACGCACGTCGGCGACCTGCTGCTCCAGGCTGCCCAGCACTACCCGGACAAGGGACTGCAGTACTGCCTGACGGACAATGTGACGGACAGTCGGCTCCAGTCGTACCCCGAGCTGCTGGACGAGGCCCGCCGAATCCTGGCGGGACTGCGCGCCCGTGGCGCGGAAGCCGGCCGCAGGATCGCGCTGCTGCTGGAGCGGCCGGACGACTTCCTGCCCGCCTTCTGGGCCTGTCTGCTTGGGGGCATGACCGCCTGCCCGCTTGTTCCCATACGCAATGACCAGGAGAGGTGGAGCGCCCAGCTCGCGCACGTCAACGCCCTGTTGGAGGGGCCGCTGCTGGTCACCACGGCGCGCCTGCGTGACGAAATGCCCGAGGTTTTGGGCTTGGAGGCGGAGGTCCTCAAGGACCTCACCACCGATGCGGGCGATCTCGCGCCCAGGGATGTGACGTTTGGCGAGGTACGGCCCACGGACGTCGCCCTGCTGGTCCTCACTTCGGGATCCACGGGAAGTTCCAAGGCCGTGATGCTCACCCACGCCAACCTGCTGGCTTCCATGGCAGCCAAGGCAGAGATGCAGAGCCTCACCTCGGCGGACATCACGCTCAACTGGATCTCCTACGACCACGTCGCCGCCCTCCTCGAAGCGCATCTGCTGCCGCTGTCGGTCGGCGCGAACCAGCTCCAGACCACTCCGGACACGATCCTGGGTGACCCGGTGCGCTTCCTCCAGCTCATCGACGCGCACCGCGTGACGATGACCTTCACTCCCAACTTCCTGCTCGGCTTGATCAATCAGGCCCTGGAGCAGCTGCCCGGCGAACTGCCCCTGGACCTGTCCAGGCTGCGGCACATCGTCTCCGGCGGCGAGGCCAACCTGGTGACGACCGGCGTGGCTTTCCTGGACAACCTCGCCCCGTACGGACTCGATCGCGGCGTGCTGTGGCCGGCGTTCGGCATGACGGAGACCTGCGCGGGCAGCATCTACAACCGCGACTTCCCCGACATGGACCTCGACGCAGAGTTCGCGGCGGTCGGCCGCTCGGTGACAGGCCTGACCATCCGGACAGCCGAGGATGGTGGGGACCGGGTGCTGGCCGACGGCGAGGTCGGCGAAGTCCAGCTGACCGGCCCGATGGTCACCGGCGGCTACTTCAACAACGCGCAGGCCACCAAGAAAGCGTTCACTGCCGACGGCTGGTTCCGCACCGGCGACCTGGGGCGCCTCGTCGACGGTCGGCTCACCCTCGTCGGGCGCAGCAAAGACAGCGTCATCGTCAACGGCGTGAACTACTTCAGCCACGAGCTGGAGGCGTTCCTGGAGGACCTCGACGGGGTAGGCAAGTCCTACGTCGCGGCCTTCCCGATTCGCCCTGAGGGTAACGACACCGAGCAGCTGGCGGTGGCTTTCGCGACCACCCTCGACCCGGATGACGAGGCCGCCCTTCACCGCCTGCTGATCGCGGTGCGCAACAGCGTCGTCATGGCCTGGGGGTTCCGCCCGGCGCTGCTGCTGCCGCTGCCGTCAGATGCTTTCCCCAAGACCAGCCTGGGAAAGATCCAGCGTTCACTCATGCGCCAGCGCCTGGAGGCCGGCGACTACGCCGGGCACATGGCGGCCGTCGACGACCTGGTCACCCGCCACCTCGGCGGATACGTCGCTCCCGAGGGCAAGACCGAGCAGGCCCTGGCCGGGATCTACGCGGAGCTGTTCGACATGGCGCCCGAGACGGTCAGCGCCACGGCCAGCTTCTTCGACCTGGGCGGCACCTCGTTGGACATCCTGCGCATGAAGCGGCTGGTGGGCATCCAGCTCGGCGCCGTGGACCTGCCGGTCCTCGCCATCCTCACCGCGCCGAGCGTCCGCGAGCTGGCCAAGCGGATCGCGGTGGGCCAGGACACCGGCCCTGCCGTGTACGACCCGATCGTCCCTCTGCAGACCGGCGGCGAGAAGACGCCGCTGTTCTGCGTCCACCCGGGCGTCGGCGAAGTTCTGGTCTTCGTCAACCTGGCCAAGTACTTCGTACAGGAGCGGCCCTTCTACGCGCTGCGGGCGCGCGGCTTCAACTCCGGCGAGAAGCCCTTCGAGTCCTTCGACGAAATGGCCCGTACCTACGCTGCCGCCATCCGCGAAAAGCAGCCGCACGGACCGTACGCGCTGGCCGGCTACTCCTTCGGCTCGGCCGTGGCCTTCGAGATCGCCAAGATTCTGGAGGCCGAGGGCGAGCGGGTCGACTTCCTCGGCAGCTTCAACCTCCCGCCCCACATCAAATACCGCATGGACGAGCTCGACTACATCGAGACCGCCGTCAACCTGGCGATGTTCCTGGAGCTGGTCTCCAAACAACAGGCCGCCGAGCTGCCTGCCCAGCTGCGTCCGCTCACCAAGGACGAGCAGGTCAAGCACCTGATCGAGATTGCCCCGCCGGAGCGGCTGAGTGAACTGGACCTCGATCTACCCCGGTTCACGGCCTGGGCCGACCTCGCCGACGGTCTGACCGGACTTGGCCGCACATACCACCCGAGCGGCACCGTGCGCTCGATGAGCGTCTTTTACGCGATCCCGCTGCGTGGAACCAAGGAGGACTGGCTCAACAACGAGCTGCGCCGCTGGCAGGAGCACACCCGCGAGGAGAACCGCTACCTCGACGTGCCTGGCGAGCACTACACGCTCATGGGTCCCAAGCACGTCGCCACTTTCCAGACCATCCTCCGGGCCGAGATCGACCGGGCCCTGAACGGCAAATGAGCACAGGAGAGAACCCCCCTTGACACATGGCAAGAAGATTCTGATCACCGGTGGCACCGGTCAGGCGGCCCGCCCGGTCGCCGAGGCCCTCGCCGCAGACAACGAGGTCTGGTGCCTCGGCCGCTTCGCCACCCCCGGTGTCGAGGACGAGCTGCGCGCCCAGGGCATCACGACGTACCACTGGGACATGGGCCAGGACACCCTGGACTCGCTGCCCGACGATTTCACCCACGTCATGCACTCCGCGGTGCACCGGGGCTACGACGGGGACTTCGACACCGCCATTGAGGTCAACTCAGTTGCGGTCGGACGGCTCATGACACACTGCCGCAAGGCGGAGGCCTTCCTGCACGTGTCGACCGGTGCCTTCTACAAGCGCCAGACACTCGACCACCAGTACACGGAGAGCGATCCGCTGGACGGCGTGGCCGAATGGCTGCCGACGTACCCCGTATGCAAGATCGCGGCAGAGGGCACCGCTCGCGCCTACGCCCGTACGCTAGGCCTGCCCACCACCATCGCGCGCCTCAACATCTCCTACGGACCGGCCTCCTACGGCGGCGTGCCCGTCATGTACTTCAAGAAGATGCTGGCCGGCGAGCCCATCCCGATCCCGCTCGAAGGCCAGAACTGGGCATCGCTGATCCACACGGACGACCTCGTGCACCAAGTCCCCCTGCTGTGGGACATCGCAAGCACGCCGGCGACAGTCGTCAACTGGGGAGGTGACGAGCCGGTCGGCATGACCGACTGCGCCGAGTACATGTCTGCGATCACGGGCGTCGAAGCAAAGCTCGAGAAGAGCGGCGTCACCCGTGAGACGTACGCCTTCGACAGCACTAAGCGGCGGTCGCTGATCGGCGACTGCACAGTCGAGTGGCACGACGGCATCAGCCGCACACTGCGGGCGCACTTCCCCGACATCCCCCTGAAGGACCCGAAGAAGGTTTCCGCGTGAGCGCCACCGACGTGGAGAAGCGGATACGGGCCGCGTACGAAGCCTTCCACCGCCGGGACGTCAACGCCATCTTGACCTGCTTCGACCCCGGGATCGTCTGGGTGCACCCCGATGGCATGCGCGAGGTGGGCCTGGGCGGGCCCAAGCACGGGCACGACGGCATGCGGGAATTCCTCGCTCGAGTTCCCGGTGTGCTGGGCGGCATGATTCTGGACCCGCGCGAATTCCTGGTCGACGGCGACCGGGTGATGGTGCTCGGGGACCGGGAAGTCACCTCCCGCGACGGGCGGAAAGCGACCTTGCGGTTCGTCCACTCCTGGACGCTCGGCAAGGACGGCCTGGCCGTGCACTTCGAGGACTACTTCGACACCGTCGAGATGTTCCGCCTGATCGACCCAGGCTCGGTCCGCGTCCCGCAGACCGAAGCCGGCGCGTGAGCCGCGGCGACTCACGGTGCACGCACAAGCCTTCAAGGAGCAGGAAGCGCTGAAGACCCTCGCAAATTTCGACTCGACCTCCATCCCAGCGCGCCGACCTGAGAGGAAACGCCCGAGGACGCCACCGCACCTCCCGTCACGCGACGTGCACACGCCTCCCGGACCTGCCAAGCGTGGCGAGCCCGGCCCACCCCAGTACCCCGCAATGCTCCCGGGTCCACCGAACACGATCGGCGCGACACCACCCACCGCTGCCAGGACCGCGACCAATTCACCACAGGCGCCGACGTTCTGCGCCTTTCCCTTGGCTCATCAGAGCTCGGCATCCCGCCGGGGAACGTGCCCATCGACCCTACGTGCTCCGAAAGCCATGGTCCCCATGGCCCTACGTGCCCGAAATCCTCGGCGTCGACTGCTCGCTCGCCACGCCGAGAGCCCGGTGGGAGTCGCGGTCGCCCGGGGCCGGCAGATCGGCATCGAGGCGCGGGACATCGTCGAGCAGGACCAGGTCGACGACCTCGCGGCCGACGCCCTCACCCAGCGGGAACGGGCCTCGCTCCTCCACGGCCCGCGCCGCAGCCGGCCACACGTCCTGGCCCGGCTGTGGACCGCCAACGAGGCCGTGCAGACCATCATCGAGGAAGTCGTAAGCGCCCAGCGAGCGGTAACCGACAGCGGCGATGTCGCAGCCGAGCGCCGACGCCGGACGACGCCACCGAGTACGCATGGAGCTCAGCACAGTGGGACGGCGCGGGCGAGCGGTCCACCACGCTGTTCGACCCGCGGAAGGCAAACGCCGTAACCGGAGCCTAGCGCGCTCCCTGAATGGACCTGTTGGAACTACCAACACCAAGGAGGCTCCGTCCCGATGCCCACCGCCTATCTGGGCCCGTCCGGTTCGTTCACCGAAAGCGCACTCGCCAGCCTGCAAGTAGGCTCCGGCGAGGCCGTACCGTACCCGAGCGTCCGCCAGGCGCTCGACGCCGTCCGCCGCGGGGCGGCGGATGCCGCAGTCGTGCCCTGGGAGAACTCGGTCGAGGGGGCCGTCACCGACTCTGTTGACGCACTCGCACACGGCGGGGGCCTACGCATCACCGGCGAGACACAGCTCTACGTCCAGTTCGCGCTCGCCGTATCGCCGGGCGGCTCCCTCGCCTCGGTACGCCAGGTGCTCACGCATCCGCACGCCCACGCCCAGTGCCGCGCCTGGACCGACACCCACCTCCCAGGCGCCGATCTCGTTGCTACCTCCTCGACTGCGCAGGCCGCCCGCGAGGTGGGAGAGTCACGCACTCCCGGTACTGCCGCCATCGCTTCGCCGAAGACGCTCACGGCATACGGACTTCATGTCGTCGCGCAGGGCATAGGGGCCCGGCCGGATGCGGTGACCCGATTCGTGAAGGCCGCCCCACGCGATACGAAGTCCTTGCCGACGGGCGCGGACCGCAGCACCCTGCTCGTGCCGCTGGTGGGCAAGGTGATCGACCTCCACGACGTACTCCATGAGTTCGTCCGCACATCCGTGCCGTTGACATCAGTGCTCTCCAGGCCCAGCGGCGCCGGCTTCGGCGACTACTCCTACATCCTCGAATTCGAGGGCCATATAGACGAGCCCCCCGTTAAATCAGTCGTCGCGGCCCTACGCCGACGCAACGGCCGAATCGTCTTTCTCGGCAGCTACCCGCGCGCCACACCGAACAGTTCTCCTACACGAGGTGAATCGCTATGACTCCCATACTCGCCACCGACGCGCAGGACCTTCTCTTCAAGAAGGCCCACACCGCACACACATACACCGACGAGCCGGTGACCGACGAGCAGGTCACCGCCATCCACGAGCTGATCAGGAACGCTCCGACCTCGCTCAACAGCCAGCCACTGCGCGCCGTCCTGATCCGCAGCGACGAAGCACGCGCACGACTCGTCGAGCGGATGGCACACGGCAACCAATCCAAGGTGCGCCAGGCTCCACTCGTCGTTGTCCTCGCCGCCGACCTCGAATTCCACGAAAAGCTGTCCGAAGTCGCACCGCACGTACCGAACGCCCGTGACTTGTTCGCCGACGAGACCATGCGGCACGACACCGCCGTGGTCAACGCCTCCCTCCAAATCGCCTACTTCTTCGTGGGAGTACGGGCCGCCGGCCTCGCCGTGGGCCCCATGGCGGGTTTCGACGCCAAGGCCGTCACCGAGGAGTTCTTCCCCGGCGGCCGACACCGCGCCCTGGTCGTGGCGAATGTCGGCTACCCGGGCCCGGACGCCTTTCGGCCCCGCGCACCCCGCCTGGCGTACGACGAGGTGTTCAGGAGCGTCTGACAAAACATCTGTCGCACTGGAGTTGGCGTCCTTGGACTGGGCTTCGTGTGTCTGTGGGGATGCATGGTCCCAAAGCCTGCTACCCGGAAGGGGCGCGCTACACCTGCTCCCCGTGCCGGCTGCGTTGGCCCCGATTGGGCGGAGTGCGCGGGCATCGAAAGTACCTGCCTTCTTCCCTCCTTGAGAGGGGAGGAGGGGCCGTTGCCGTAAGCGTCACTGGGCGGCTTCCTCGAACTCGACGGTGGCGTCGGTGCAGTTCTTGGCGAGGTTGACTTGTCGGCGGTGAACTTCCAACGCAGTTTGGCTGCCGTCCAGTCTGTAGGCGCTCTTCGCCGGGGGAAGCCGCTGAGCGGGGTTCTTGCCGACCTTGGAGCGGTTCGACTTCGCAGTGACGGCGACCAGAGACGGTTCGGACCCGAGGTCGTTGGCGTATGCCTGGCGCCGCTCAAGCAGGTGGGCTTCGTCTGCTGGAGTTGAGCGTTCCGCATTCGTGCCATCCGTTCCAAGACCTCAGGATCGGTCGGACGGTGCAGGTTGAAGCACTCCCAGCAGAAGCGGCGATCTTCTCGGGCTCAGGGTTACCCTAGGAGACATCTTCATCACTCGGCAGCAGGACTGGCTTATACTCATGGGCGACATCGGCAATGACGCCAGAGAGGCTGTATTTGACGCCGATTTTGAAGGGCCAGCGATTGATAATTCGCTCCTTTTCGGTTCGCAGGACAGAAACTCGCTCACTCAGTACGTAAATCTGAACAAGGACCCAACGGGCCTTATCCATAAGAACCACAGCCTCATCGCAATCGAACGTAGCGGCTGTAGCTACCTCCCTGAGTTCACCAGAACCTGCCCCTCGCTGCCGCATTTCCTCTTCAAGAATTTCCTTCTGTTGATCCAGGCGTCGAATGGACTGGCGTAGATTCTCATCTGCACTAGCCCCTCTGATCGGAATCCACCAGGTGTCTGTCAGCCAGCGAACGGCGGCCATCAATTCCCTTGCGCCGGTAGCAAGTCCCGCGTCGTAGCTAACCGCTACCACCTCGGGAACCCTGCTCATCGCAATCGCTTCTGCCTTTCGGGCGAGAATTTCCAGGCGGCAGTGACGTAGCGGTTCGATTGAACGCTGCAGGCGCTCCAGCTGAGCATGAACCTTCTCGGGATCAGTTTCAACCACGTCTTCCACTTGTCCCATCCAGGTAGGCCTAAGGCCGGGAGTATAGGCACGAAGGAGGCCAAGTTCCTCAATTTCACCCCCCAGTGCCTGCACTTCTCCCAGGATCCCACCCCGTCCTGCCGCAGAAGATGGGAACGACTCTTGCCAGAGCGTTAGAAGGTCATCGAGAAGCTCCATGCTGAGGAGTTGCCAGATTGGATGGAGTCTTCGCGCCTCGTACGCGGCCAACATCGGCGCCAAAACAGCAGCTGCCGCACAGAACCCCGTTACGCTGGCAAGAATATTGACCACATAGTCTATTCCGCCGACCGGGATTCCCACAGCCGCACTGCCGATGCCCACAACACCCAAGGAAACCAACAGCCTGCGGGGCAATAGCGTGTTCACGGCATCAGAATCTCACACCCAAGTCCTGCCGGACGAGCAACCGAACACGTGGCGTACCCAGTTTTCCCCGTCGAAGAGCCATTTTGAGTCCAACCAACGGAAACAACAACACTCACCGCATACAGAAAAAACGAATGGTAGATCAAGATGACGTCAGCCCACGTCAGCAGCGAGTGGGGATCCGGCTCCGGCGGCGAGCCGGCGTGCGGCCAGCTACTCAATGGCGTCGTCGTCGACCTTGTGAGGGAGAGTGGCGGAAGCACAGAAGGTGAGGGATGGGGGTCACTGGGGCTCTTGGGGCGAGTGGTTAGGGATCCACCGCCAGGGCTCGGGGCCAACCGGAACCTGGCTGGCTTCGTTCACTTCCAGCGACAGCGTTTGTCGAGCTGTTTGAGCAGCAGTGAGTGCCCAGCCTCGCCACGAATGTTCACGAGAATTGGTTGTGCTCACTTTCCGTGAATCACCACGCGGAGTGACGTTTGTCGTCGGGTGGGGCCTCGGGAAGCTGCCTGAAAATGACTCGTCCCCAGTGTGGCGTGGCTGAAAGTTCGGCCCGTGATAGAAGTCGCGCTCCGGTTGGAGGAGTTACTGTTCCCGTCGATAGTCGGCGTCCTGTGGACCTGCTGCCCGACCGGGAGGCTTCCAGTCTGGCCGCTTGGCTCGCGAAGCGGCCCGGGGTAGAGGTCGTATGCCGCGACCGGGCACCGTTCTTCGCCGAAGGCGCCACCGCCGGGGCGCCCCAGGCGGTGGAGGTCGCTAACAGGTGGCACCTCTGGCACAACCTGAGCGAGGTCGCCGAGCGTTGTGTCGCAAACCACTGCGGATGCCTGCAGGTCCTGGCGCCGGATTCAACCCAGTCCGTCGCCCAGCCGGAGAAGTTCGAAGACCCGGCCGACTCGCCCTGGCCGACCGAACATCGTTTCGCCGACCGCACCCGCGCCAAGCACGCGACCGTCCACGAACTGTTGGCGGCTGGGCTCAGCAGGAGGGCGATCGGCCGCCAGCTCCGCATGACCTCGCGCACCGTCAAGCTCTTCGCTGACGCAGCCGCCCCGGAGGACCTCTTCCATGGGCAGTGGCAGGGTCGGCCGTCCAAGCTGGACGCGTTCAAGCCCTACCTGGATGACCGCTGGAACCAGGGCTGCACCAACGCCTGGAAGTTGTGGGAGAGCTTGTGCCGCTCGGCTATCAGGGCAGCTACCAGCGGGTTCGCGCCTCCCTCCGGCGTGACGACCTCGCCAGCCTCCACACCCTCGCCGCAGGCATCGAGCGTGACCGCGACGCCGTCATCGCCGGGCTCACCCTGCCCTGGAGCTCAGGCGTCGTTGAAGGACACGTCAACCGGATCAAGATGCTTAAGCGCCAGATGTTCGGCCGAGTCGGCTTCGCTCTCCTGCGGAAGAGGGTTCTTTTGGCCAGCTGACCACAGCCACCCATAGGGTGACGGGGACGAGAGAAGATGCACCATGGATTGCCGCATACCCCGCCTGCGTCGCAAGCTGGCCGCGATCTCGTTCCAACCCCTGCGCAGCCATTCCTTCGGGGAAGAGCAACACGAGTTTCGGCTCGGTCCGAAGCTGGCGGCAGCACGCGTTGCTGCGTTTGAGGCCGAGCACGACATCGTCCTGCCCGACGCCTATCAGCAGTTCCTCACGCAAATCGGCGGCTCAGGCGCGGCGCCCTTCTACGGCCTCATGCCGCTGGAGCGGTGTTCCCTGCTGGTGATGAATCCGCGCGGAGAACCAGGGACACACCGCGCTTCGACGACGGCACAGGACCCAGGGCCCACGGACGCGATCTCTTCCTCCACATCATCGGGATGGGCTGCACTGACGTATGCGTCATCGCGGTGACCGGCCCCTCACTGGCCGCGTCCTGATGGGTAACAGCGACGGGTTTGGGGGCCCCAACGTTTCCTCCGCCACCGACTTCTTCGACTGGTACGAACGCTGGCTCAACCACATGAACGCCGGACGCGACAAACGGGCCCTGGAACTCACCTCGCCTCGACTTCGTGCCCATCCAGACGGTCATCGCATGGCCCCGAAGATCTGACTCTCCGTAATCACTCCACGGAATGTGAGCCAGAACCGCAGTTGCGAAGTCGCTTGTCGATGAATTTGGGAGGCGCCCCGTCCCCCAGATGGAAATTCCGGAGCAGTACCGCTGAATCACGGCTGCCTGGGGTCTAGGCCGTGTTTTAGAACTGGGGTCCGTGTCTCGCCTCGTGCCGTGATGATCTCGGTGTGGGGCGAGGGGATCTTTCAGATGGCCAGTGGGCGGTGCTGGGTCCGTTGTTGCCGGTCGCGGTGTTGGGCAGGCCGTCGCTCGGCCGGCGCCGGTTGATCGACGGGATTCGTTGGCGGGTGCGGACTGGTGCTCCGTGGCGGGATCTGCCACCCGAGTACGGTCCGTGGCAGACGGTCTATGGGCTCTTCCGGCGCTGGCAGCGCGATGGCGTCTGGTCGTCGGTCCTGACCGGGCTGCAGGCCCGGGCAGATGCCGCCGGTTTGATCACTTGGGAGGTGAACGTCGACTCCACGATCTGTCGGGCCCATCAGCACGCGGCCGGTGCCCGGCGGGACAGCCGAGCCCAGAAGGAACCGCCGGGCGGCAATCGGACCGAACCCGACGACCATGGCCTGGGCCGGTCCCGCGGTGGCTGGACGACGAAGATTCACCTTGCCTGCGAGCAAGGGCAGAGGCCGTTATCACTGCTGGTCACAGCCGGGCAGCGAGGAGACAGCCCGCAGTTCGAGGCAGTGCTGGAAGCCATCCGGGTTCCTCGCCTCGGACAGGGCCGGCCCCGGATTCGTCCGTTGCGGGTGCGGGGAGACAAGGCGTATTCGTCGCGCGCGAACCGTGCGTATCTGCGGCGGCGCGGGATCCTGTGCACGATCCCGGAGCCTGCCGATCAGGTCGGGAGCCGCAAGCGCCGGGGAACGTCTGGTGGACGACCTCCAGCCTTCGACCGCGAGGACTACAAGGCCCGGCATGCGGTCGAGTGCGGCATCAACCGGCTGAAGCGGAACCGGGCGGTGGCGACCCGGTTCGACAAGCTCGCGGTCCGCTTCGAGGCGACCGTCCTCATCGCCGCGATCAATGAATGGCTGTGACCTGACGGAAGTGTCAGCCCCACGTGTCATTCTGGCCGCGATCAGGTCAGCGGGCCGAGAGGAGACAGGGCCGATGGGGGCTGCGTACTACCGGGCCGAGAGTGAGAGCGGCGACCACATTGAGGACCCGTCCGAGGACGCGCTGTTCATGCTGATCGATGACCTCAACGACTCGGACAACACGTTCGTCGTCATCCAGCCCGACGAGGACGACCCGGCCTGGTTCACCTCCGTCGCGGTCCTGGACGAAGGCGGCTACGAAGTTGTCCGCCGCGACAGCACCTGTCGCGAACACGACGTTGTCACCGAGAGCAGCATCGATCGGATCGCTCGTAACCTCACGATCTGGATGGCCGCCCGCGACTTCCCCGGACGGCCCACCCAGCACACCAACAACTTCTAAAACACGGCCTAAAAGAGCGTTTTGTCCCGCCAGAGGTGTTTGTCTGCGGTTTAGGTGGCGGGCCGCTCCGGGACGGCTGAGGTAGCAGATATCCCTTTTGACTGGTGGGGCGGGTGACGGCTTTCAAGGGCTCCTTTCGATCCCTTCGCTCCCTTCGCTCCTGTCTGATCTCAACACGCCCCCAGTCGCACCCGTTTGCGCCCTGTGGCGACATGATGGGCATCGAAACATGTCTCGCCGACAGCGGCCGTATCCGAGTGACTTGTCCGACGCCCGTTGGGAACTCTTTGAGCCGACTCTGGCAGCCTGGCGTGCCGAACGCAGGGGGAAGGGCCTGGACATCGGCCGGCCGCCCGAACACGACCTGCGCCGGATCATGGACGCGATCCTCTACGTCGACCGGACCGGAATTCCCTGGCGCTATCTGCCGCACGACTTCGCCCCGTGGGAGACCGTCTACGGCTACTTCGCCGCCTGGCAGAAAGACGCAGTCTTCGACCATCTCAACGGCCTCCTCCGACGCCTCGTCCGCGAATCCGAAGGCCGCGCCGCCGAGCCAAGCGCCTGCGTGCTCGACGCCCAGAGCATCAAGACCTCAGCCAACGTGCCCGCAACAGGCCAGGGCATCGACGCGGGCAAGAAGATCGCAGGCCGCAAACGTCACATCGCCGTCGACACACTCGGCCTCCTCCTGGCCGTGCTGGTCACCGCCGCCAGCGTCTCCGACAATGTCGGCGGCATTCATGTGCTTTCAACCGTCTCCGCTGACCATCCGCGCATCACCAAGGCATGGGCCGACACCGGTTACCGAACCAAAGTCATCGACCACGGCGCCCACCTCGGCATTGATGTGCAAGTCACCCGCCGCGACCCTGGCCAGAAGGGCTTCAAGGTGATTCCGCGGCGCTGGGTCGTCGAGCGATCCTTCGGCTGGATCATGCACCACCGCCGCCTGGCCCGCGACTACGAGACCCACCCCCACCGCTCCGAAGCCATGATCAAGGTGGCGATGGTCGACCTCATGAGCCGTAGGCTCACCCGCGAATCGACCCCGAACTGGCGCGACGCGTGACCACCACGCGAGGCATGGTCACGAACTCGCTGACCCGTTCCGCAATTCGCTGAATCGCTGGCCCACCACATCGACGCACGCATGCAGATGCGGCGTTGGCGGACCGGCATGCTAACGCATCAGAGCAATGGCCTGCACGTTCCGCCCGGCCGAAACGAGGCCATCCACCTCCCGGCGGACCTCCACCGATAGTCGGTCCCACAGAGCGTTCTCCATACCTGCATTGAACCCCACTGGCCGCCCCACGAGCGACAGCTCGAACTGCCGCCTTACCAAAAACCCCTGACGGAACAAAACACTCTTTAAGCGTCGACTCCACGGTCTGTCGTGCTCATCAGCATGCTGCCGGGGCGCGCAAGCAGGGTGACCTGTAGAAGGAACCACCGGGCGGCGTGTTCGCCGAGCCCGGTGATCACGGGCTGGGACGCTCGCGCGGCGGGTTCACCGCCAAGCGGACCTGGCCGTCGAGCAGGGGCAGAAGCCCCTGTCCATCGTGGTCACCGCGGGACAGCGCGGGGAATCACCTCAGTTCGAGCCCGTGCTGGAGAAGCTCCGCATGCCCTGCATCGGGCCGAGCCGGCCGCGCGTCCGCCCTCATCGCGTGCGGGCTGACAAGGCGTACGCCTCTCGCAGGAACCGCGCCTACCTGCGCCGACGCGGGATCCGTTGCACCATCCCGGACAAGGCCGACCGGGCACGCAACCGTCGAAAGCTCGGCGCCCGTGGCGGTCGGCCGCCACGCTTCGATCCGGTCGACTACCGCGAACGCCATGCGGTCGAGTGCGGGATCAACCGCCTCAAAGGCACCGGGCGGTCGCCACCCGATTCGATAGCTCGCCGTCCGCTTTGAAGCCACCGTCCTTGTCGCCGCGATCGGAGAATTGCTGTAACAGACGGAGCTGCCGAAGCTGCCTGCTCGCGTCGGCCACACCCTCGCTGACGATCACAGCCAGCCGGCCCAGCCGAAAGTCACGAGGTAAGCGCGCTTGACTGCGACCCACCCGCGGCGACCGCCGCCGACAACCGCGATAAGGGCGACTGTGAACCAGAGCGCAACCTCTCCGCTAACGATCAGAGCCCATACGGTGCCGCCGATCGCAGCAAACAAGGTCACGATGAAGACCGTTGTGACGAGCCCGGCATGGGCACCGCCGACGCTCACACAAAACATCTCGCGCATGACGCGGTGGTCCTCTGCGAGAACCTTCTTCTACGTGTTCAGCTCTCGCCCTGGGCCGTCCCGCTTCCCCATACCCCGCTCCACGAGCCTCCCTCAACGCCCTGGCCAAGCCGAGTCCGGCAATCCCAATGACGCTCCAGCCCGGCACAACGTTGCCTCTCAGCGATTTTCGACACACGGCCTAATCCGCCTGCACCTCGGCCCAGCTCCGCGGCGTCCGCCTCCAGCGGCTTCGATCGCCGGGCACGATCGACCTCGATACGAAACAGGAGACGATTGAGACGTGCCCCCTCGACACCTGCAGCCCCACAGCAGACGGTCCACTCTGGGAGGCGATATGTTTCCACGCGAACGGTGTGCGGTGGAGGGGCATCCACCGCACACGCGGCGCGTAGCTGCGGTCGGCCGGGCTTCGGCAAGCGCGACTGGCGGCTCAGTAACCACCGCGCAGGTCGTCGGGGGAGAGAGATTCGAGCGCTCCCAGGGCTCCAATGATCAGTGATCGACTGAGGGCTCCCGCGAGCTGTACGTCGTGCTCCTGGTATGCCAGGACGAGGCGCTCATGGTCCCGGTAGGAGGCCGCCATCCGATCAGGCAGAGACATCGTCAGATGCCGCAGTCGCAGCACCTGAAGGCCGAGGCTGTTCAACACTCTCTTGGTGGTGAGGTTGCGCGCCACAGTGGTGGTGAAGTCGTGGAAGGCGACGTTCTGCCAGAAGAAGAGGTTGTTGTCACCGCGGTCGACTGCATCCTTGAGCGCGGCAAGGTGGCTCTCGATCTGGCTGAGGTCTTCCGGTCCCGCCCTGCGCGCGACCTCTTTGGCCAGCAGAGCGTGCAGTTCGGCCCGGAGATGGTAGATCTCGGCGACCTGATCGAGCGAACGGGACATCACTCGGGGGCGTTTGCGTGCCTGGATTTCCAGGAGGCCTTCACGCTCCAAGGCGAAGAGGGCCTCGCGCACCGGGGTGCGACTCGTATCGAAGCGCTTGGCCAGATCCAGTGAGTTAAGTGTCTGCCCCGGGCGGGCCCTGCCTTCGATGATGTCGAGTGCCAGGTTCAGGACGATCTGGCTGACCAGCGAGTCCGGTTCTTCAAGGTGCAACAGAGAGCTGAGCATTGCGCTGGGCCCGAACTGGACCGCCCTGTCGTCCGACATTCGATCAATCTACCGTTCTCCCTTCCGGCCGCCCGTGCCTTGATCCGACATGGGCGGCCGAAAGGGTCAGTTGGCCGTTCGACTTTCGAGGGGTTCCGACGGTCGCCGCTGCGTCGGTACTTCGATAATTTCGACGATGAGCGGGGACAGGGACGGGACTTCGTAGTACGCGAACCCCCCATCGCCGTCCGCACCGTAGCCAAAGCCGCTCTGGATCGGCTCGAAGCCGTCCGCAGCCATGGCGGCCACGGCAGCCATAATGTCATCCACATGGAATCCGAGGTGGTGCATCCCGTAGCCGCGCTCGGCGATCCAGTCCCCGTAGATGCTCGGGCCGCGCAGTGGCTCGATGAACTCGATCTGAGGCGCTTGGCCGGCGAGCGCGAGCCGCATCGCGAACGACCCCGGACTGCCGTGGTACGAAAGGCCGTCGATCTCCTCCGCGTCGTAGGTCACGACGTACCAGTCGTCCAGTCCGGTCGCCGCACGCCAGCCCTCGACGCCGGCGGTCAGGTCGTCCACCAGGATGCCCACCTGAGTCGGCGTCCTTCCCCGGAGGAAGCTGGGTACTGGGGTGCTCGGTTCAGCACTCATCGTTGTTCTCCTCGGCCAGGAGCGTGTCGAACACGCGCATCGCGTCGATCGCCGCGGGGAAGCCGCAGTAGGGGATGCCGTGAAGGATGGCCTCACGGATCTCCTCTTGCGTGCAGCCGTTATTGAGCGCCCCGCGCAGGTGCACCTTCAGCTCGGCTCCGCGGTTGAGGGTCATCAGCATGACGACCGTGAGCATGCTACGGGTCTGCCGAGGTAGGCCCGGCCGGGCCCAGATCGTCCCCCACCCGATCTCTGCGATCAGTCTCTGCAGGTCCGAGGGCTCAGCACCCGTGACGCTCCGCGATACGTGTGCGTCTCCAAGGACCTCGCGACGCAGGCCCATGCCGCGCTCGAATCGGTCGGTGCCCTCGTTGGGGGCCGTGGTGGTCATCAGGCGCCTCCGGCTCGGGTGGCGTGGCGGCGCTCGAAGTAGGTGGCGACGTCGTACCAACCCAGCAGCGAACCCCCGTCAACGTCGATGGCCGCCCCATTGATCATCGACGCGGCGGACGAGGACAGGAAGAGCACGGCGTCCGCCTGATCGTCCGTAGAGGTCAACCGGCCCATGGGCACGCTCCCCACACGCTCCCGCATCGTCTCTGGTGAAGCCGTGTTGAACTGCATGGGCGACAGAACCGGTCCGGGGCAGATCGCGTTGACATTGATGTTGTCCGGCGCGGCTTCGTACGCGAGGTGCCGGGTGAATGCGAGCAGGCCGGCCTTGCTGGCGGTGTAGTTGGCGGAGGCATTGAAGCTGATCCGCTTGGCCGCGACCGAGGCCACGTTGACGATCTTGCCGCCCCCGGCGGCGCGCAGCAGCGGCAGTGCCGCCTTGCAGGTGAGAAATGGGCCGGTCAGGTTGATGTCGACAACCCGGCGCCAGTCCTCCTCGGTGGTCTCCTCGATGATTTTGGTGGTGCTGACGCCCGCGTTGTTGACGAGGACGTGGAGGCCGCCGTGCTCCTGTTTCGCGAATTCCATCAGGGTCGAGACCTGAGCGGAGTCGGCGACGTTCACGGCGAACGCCGCCGCCTTGCCTCCCTTCTCGCAGATCTCGGCAGCAGCTTGCTGTGCGTCCGACTCGTTGAGATCGGCAACGACGACCGCGCCGCCTGCCGCTGCGAATCGTTCGGCGATCGTGCGGCCGATGCCGCGGGCGGCGCCGGTCACGACGACGGATTTTCCGGCGAAGTCGTAGGTCACAGGACGGTCCATGGTGGTGCTTCCGTTTCTGTCTCGGTGCGGATCGAGTCGTGCGGGGATGTCTAGGAGGCCAGCAACTCCACCGGAGCGAGGCTCCGTTCGGACCAGAAGTCGGGGTCGTGCCCGAAGATCACCTGGACACCGTCCTCCTGCAGGGCGGCGAACCAGTCGAGTGTGGCCATCACAGCATCGGGGTCCGCGACGATCCCCGGGAGCCTGCGCTGCTCCAGGGTCTCCCGGAGGTAACAGGCGTCGGCGGTGAGTACTGCGCGTCCGTGCTCGGTCGCGACCAGGAGGGACTGGTGGCCCGGAGTGTGGCCCGTTGTGGGGACGAGTTGCACGGTTCCGTCCCCGAACACGTCGTGAGCGCCGTCAAGCAGGGTCACCTTTTGGCCGACGTCGAAGTCCGCCTTCCGGTACGAGCCGGAGTCGGCAGGCGCGGCGTTGGCGGCCTCCCATTCGTGGCGTTGCACCAGGACCTCGGCCTGCGGGAACTGGGCGTTCCCCCCGCAATGGTCGTAGTGCAGATGCGAGTTGGCGATGAGAGAAATACTTTCGGGTGCCACTCCTGCCCCGGCCAGCTGATTGCTCAGCTCTTCGGCGGGGCTGAAATGGAACCGGCGCTTAGCCAGGGCCTTCTCATCCATGTACGACGAGAGGTCCGTGTTGGCCCTGTGGCTCAGTCCTGTGTCGAAGAGCATGTGCCGGCCCTGATGGGTGATCAGGTATGCGGGAACCGGCACGTTGATGTCGCCCTCGCCGCCCGCGATCAGAAATCCTCGCGGGACGGTCAGTCGGCCACAGACGAATGCGTGGACCTGCGGATATACAGCCGTTACGGACACGTCCTTGCCCTCCTTGGATGGTTGCTTCGGTTGCTTCGGTGGGGCGATCCGGCGGATCAGGCCCCTGCCGGGCCGTCAGACGAGAGCACTCAAGGGGTGCTCAAGGACGCGGACGAACTCCTGCATCCAGCGCCCGGCGAGAGCCCCGTCGATCACTCGGTGGTCAGCTGACAGCATGACGGTCATCATGCTGCCCACCTCGATGGCACCCTCTGCCACGACTGGCCGCTGCACGATCGTTCCTACCGCCAGGATCGCGGATTGCGGTGGGTTGATGATCGCGGAAAACTCGGTGACGCCGTACATGCCGAGGTTGGACACCGTGAAGGAGCCGCCCTCGATCTCGTGCTGTCGCAGTTTGCCCTCGCGGGCGCGCCCGGCGAGCTCGCGGGCCTGCAGGCTGACGCCGGTGATCGAGGTGTTCCCGACATCGCGGATCACGGGGGTGACGAGGCCATCGTCGACTGCCACCGCGAGGCCGATGTCGACGCCCGCCGGGCGCACAATGGCCTCGTCGGTCCACAGGGCATTCGCCTCGGGCACCTTGTCGAAGGCCGCCGCGACGGCCTTGAGGACGAAGTCATTGATCGACACCGGGATGTCCAGGTCCTTGACCGTGCGTCGCAGCTCCAGCAGTGCGTCCACTCGGCACTCGGCCTTGAGATAGAAGTGCGGCACAGTCGACTTGCTCTCGGTGAGCCTACGTGCGATGGCTCGCCGCATTGCCGAGGGTGTCTCGCGCGTGGCTCCCTCGGGAAGGGCGGGCGCAGTTCGGGCCGCCGGGGCCGGCGCGGGGACCGGGGCCTCCTGAACGGGCATCGTGGTCTGCGCGCGGGACGCCTCTTCCAGATAGCGGTCGATGTCCTTGCGGACGATTCGGCCGCCGGGCCCCGAGCCGGTCAGTGTGGACAGATCGATTTCATGCTCGCGCGCGAGCTTGCGCACCAGCGGGGTGGCGAAGCGTCGAGCGGTGTCGGCAGCGGTGGCTTCCTTCTCCGACTGTGTGGCGCTGACCAGGGTGTTGGCTTCGGCGGGCCGGTCCCGGGTGTCGTCGATGGCACCTGTCCCCGGCTCTGCGGGAGGTTCCTCTCCCGGGGCTCCGATCACAACGACCGGTGTGCCGACTGCCAGCGGCGCGCCGTCTTCGACGAGGATCTTCAGGACCGTGCCGGCTGTCTCCGCGGCCATCTCGACGACGGCCTTGTCCGTTTCGACCTCGGCCAGGGGATCCCCGACGGAGACCTCCTGTCCGGGAGTGACAAGCCAGGTCTGGATCGTCGCCTCGCTGGAACCGGTCATGATCTCCGGGAGGTGCACGATGGTTGCCATCAGACCTCTCCTCCCCGGCCGGCGCGAACGCGCTTGAGGCCTGCTGCTGTCTCCTCGACATCGGCATACGCAGCCCGCTCCAGCACCTTGGAAATGCTGGGCGAGGCTTCCGAACCCGTGACCCGGTCGACGGGGTGGTCGAGCCAGTCGAAGAACCTGCGCTGTATCTCGTCGGCGAGCCACCCGCCGTACGAGGTGCCCCGCGCACCCTGTTCGACGATCAGAACCGCGTTGGTGGAGCGCACGCTGGCCTCGATGGTGTCCCAGTCCAGCGACGCGGCGTCCAGCCAGCGCAGATCGATCACCTCGGCGTCGACACCCGTCTTTTCCACGGCCTGCAGGGTCACATCGACCATCGACAGGTAGGTGAGCACAGTGACCTCGGAACCTCGGCGCCGGACGGCAGCCTTGCCGACGGGCAGGTGGTAGCCCAAGTCGCCGGCCGGGACCTCGCCGCGGCGCCCGTACAGGTCTGTGTGCTCGATCATCAGGACGGGGTCGTCGAGGGTGAGGGCGGTGTTCATCAGCCCGATGTAGTCGGCCGGGGTGGAGGCCGCGGCAATCCGCCACCCCGGTGCGGTGGCGAACACACCTGCCGGGTCCATCAGATGCTGTGAGCCGTAGCCCGAGCCGATGGCAACCTTGGTGCGCAGTACGAGTGGGACCGGATTGGCGCCGCCGAACATGTGGCGGGCCTTGCCGATCTGGTTGAACACCTGGTCGGCGGCCACCCAGAGGAAGTCCGGGTACATGAACTCGACGATGGGCCGGTAGCGTCCGTCGAGCGCCATCCCACCGCCCAGTCCTGCGAAGGCGTTTTCGCTGATCGGTGTGCCAAGGACACGATCGGGGTGCGCGTCGTGCAGCCCCTTGGTCGCGCCGTTCGTACCGCCGCCAAGTCGGTGGATGTCTTCGCCCATGACGACCACGCGGCCGTCTTCGTCCATCCGGTGACCCACCACCGCAGCGACGGCCTGGACGAAGCGCATGGTCTCGGTCGGGCCGTCGTGCTCCACCGGGTCGAGGGTGGGGAGGCCGTCGAGTTCCTCGCCACCGCCCCGGACACCGACGTCAACGAACGAGGGGTCGGGCCACAGCTGCGGCCTGATCCGGAGGCTGCCGTCCTTCTCCGGATCGTTCTCGGTGAGTTCCGCCGCGACATCGCGCATCAAGGAAACCGCCTGCTCGCGGATGCTTTCCACCTCGGTCTGAGTGAGCAGGCTGCGCTTGAGGAGTCGCGTGGCGAGCAATTCGAGCGGGTCACGCGCGCGCCAGGAGACCTCCTCCTCCTTGCTGCGGTACCCGAAGGCGCTGCCGGGGTACGGGCCGTTCTGGTGGAAGAAGCGGTAGACCTCGGCTTCGATCACGACCGGGCCTCCGCCGGCACGCATGCGCTCGGCCGCGTCCGCCATCGTGAGGTGGACGGCGAGGGGGTCCATGCCGTCGACCCGATAGGACGGGATTCCGAATCCCGGTCCGCGGCCGGAGAGCCGGGGCTCGGCGGTCGCCTCTTCGACAGTGGTCGACACCGCGTAGCGGTTGTTCTCGATGAAGAAGCAGAGCGGCAGCTGCCAGGCGGCGGCGAGGTTCATGGTCTCCAGGACGGAGCCGATGTTGACCGCGCCGTCCCCGAAGTACGTCACGGTGATGTCGGAGGTACCTGCTTGGCGTTGCGCCCAGGCGTTGCCCGCGGCCAGGGGGACCCCGCCACCGACGATGGCATTGGTGCCGAGCGCACCGGCCTCGAACCACTGCAGGTGCATGGACCCACCGCGGCCGCGACAGTATCCCTGCGCCAGGCCGAGGATTTCGGAGAGCGTGCGGCGCACCACGTCGCGGACCGGCTCGCCGGCCAGGGCTGTCGGGTCCAGTACCCCGCCGGTGACATGGGTCAGGGCCTTCGCCAGGAATTGATGGTGTCCGCGGTGCGAGCCATTGACCGCGTCGGAGGACCGCAGCCCGAGGATGGAACCGACCGCGCCTCCTTCCTGACCAATGCTGGAGTGAGCCGGACCATGGACGAGGCCCTGCCCGGCAAGGTCGAGGACGGTCTCCTCGAAGGCTCGGATGAGGTTGAGCTGGCACAGCATTGTGGTCAGCAGTGCAGGATCTGCTGACCGCCAGTCGGCCTCGGTAGTGCTGGTCTCAAGCCACGGAGCTCCCGGCTCGATGCGTCGTGTTCGCGTCATGACTCCTCTTCGTCTCTGAAGGTGGTCGCATGCTCGGCCGATAGGCCGAACATAGATCACCCCCAGCATTCTGTCGACACTTGCTTGACTTCCTCCTGGTCAGCTTCGATGATTTCTCCGCCAGAGCCTGTAAGTGTGTACGGAATCAACTTCGCGGCAGCCAGTGGCCCGCCCCTCCGCACTCTCTCGAAAGGGCGTCAACGATGACGACAGTGCGCCAGCCGACCGACACCGCGCACGAGGAATTCGCGCGCAAGCGGCGACAAGCCGCGACAGCGTCGTACCAGGGCCTGTTCCTGGACTACTTCGACATCTACGCGCCGATCATCGCCCTGGCGCCGGCAATGGTCTTCTTCACCGGCACCGACATGTCGCAGGGCGAGAAGACCCTGATCTACTACCTGACCTTCGCGTCGACACTGATCGGCCGACCACTGGGCAGCCTGATCTTCGGCAGCCTCGCCGACCGGATCGGACGACGCCGGGTCAGCCTGGTGACAGTGGCGGGCTTCACGCTCTGTACGGGCCTGATCGGAATACTTCCGGGCTACGACTCGATCGGACTGGCCGCACCCATCCTGTTGGTGCTGCTGCGCATGCTCGACGGGGTCTTCCTCGGCGGCGAGTACGCGGCGGCGGCGCCGATGGCTTACGAATACGTCGAGCGCGAGAAGCGCGGATCGTTCGGCGGCCTGCTGCAGACCTCGTTCCCGTTCGCTTACGTCACGGTGTCGGCCATCACGCTGGTCATCCTGCAGGTTCTTCCCGACGGAGGGCTGAACTCGCCGTACGTGCAGTGGGGTTGGCGGATCACGTTCCTGCTCAGCGCTGTGCTGTCGGCCGTATTCTGGTTGTTCCGGCTGAAGAATCTGCCCGAGTCGGACCTGTGGAAGAAGTCCGCCCGGGTCAAGTCACCACTAAAGGCCGTGATGTTCGGTGAGCACCGTCGCGTCTTCTGGCAGGTCTTCATGGTGATGAGCGGCCTGTGGTTCATCACCGCGTCGACATCGTCCGTGATCCCCAACCTCCTGGGCAGCCTCTACGGCATGTCCGACAACTGGATCACGTGGACCATGCTGATCGCTCATGTGCTCCTCGTGGCCGTGTTCTTCGGAGCCGGGTGGGGCAGCCAGAAGGTCGGCCGAAAGCCCATGCTGGTCTTCCTGGGACTGCTCGTCGGGACAGCAGGAACGGCCCTATGGTGCCTCTTCGCCGCCAAGCTGACGGACAACCCCCTTCTGATCGCACTGATGGCCATCGCCATTCCCGCCGTGGTCTTCGGCGTCAACGGAGTGTCCGTGACCTACTGCAACGAGCGCTTCAGCACAGGCGTGCGCTCGGCAGGCTTCGCGGGCGCGTTCAGTCTCGCGATCGTCATCCCGAACTGCTTCGCCTTCTACAGCGTATGGATCGGCCACGTCATTCCCATCGAATACGCGACGGCCGTCTGCTACGTCCTGGGCGGTGGGCTCATCGCGGTCGGGGCCCTGCTCGGCCCGGAGACCCGAAGCATCGACTTCGACGCCGAGCTCACAGTCGGCGGGGCGGGCGCGGCAATCAAGGAGGAACACAGTGTCTGACACAACCGCAGGTATGACGGCCCAACTGGCTGAACACGCCGCGCGCAACGTCACACCGTCCGCTCGGTCCCGCGACATCCTCGCCGCCTCGCTGGCTGACACCCTCGGCGTCGCACTGGCCGCGGCACAAGACCCGGCGCCCCTGCGGCTTCGGGAAGCTCTCGGCCCAAGGCTGGCTCCCGGCTGCGCCACTGTCTGGGCCAGTGGCGAGCGTTGCGACGCGCCAACTGCCGCGCTGCTCAACGGAACCGCGGCCCACGCCCTGGACTATGACGACGTGAACGACCGGATGTCCGGGCACCCCAGCGCAGTGCTCTGGCCCGCCCTGCTCGCCGTCGGCGAATCCGTTGACGCCCGTGGCCAGGACCTTGCCGCCGCCTACCACACGGGCTTCGACACGATCATTACGCTGGCCACGGTGCTGGACGTGGACGCGCACTACCGTGCCGGCTGGCACGCCACGGCGACCCTGGGTGTGCTGGGAGCCACCGCGGCAGTGTGCAGGCTCCTCGGGCTGACCGGTGGGCAGGTGCAGCATGCCCTCGGGATCGCGTCTTCGTCCGCCTCGGGGAGCAGGCAGAACTTCGGGACCCTGACGAAGCCCCTGCACGCGGGCCTCGCAGCTCGAGATGCCGTCATGGCGGCTCGACTGGCGCAGGTCGGCTTCGACGCCGATCCCTCAGAACTCGACGCACCACTGGGGTTCCTTGCCAGGTTCGGACCTGTCACCGGATCCGCGGCGGACGTGGTGCTGGCCGAGGCGCCGCACCTTGACCGGGAGGGGCTCAACATCAAGTCCTACCCGTCCTGTTACAAGACTCAACGGGCGATCGACGCAGCACTGAAGTTGGCGCGCGAGCGGCGACCGGCTCTCGACGACATCATCGCCATCCGGGTCACGACCGAACCCGGTGGCCAAGTGCCATTGGTCCACCACGAGCCGGCCAACGGAACGCAGGCCAAGTTCAGCATGGAGTACGTGGTCGCGGCAGCCCTGCACGACAAGGCGATCGATCTGTTCTCCTTCCTCGACGAGAAGGTCGCCCGCCCCGACGTCCGCGCGCTGATGGCCCTGGTCCAGAGTGGCACCGCCCAGGCGCCACCGGTCGGTTCCCCGGAGTGGAGCGGCGCCTTCGCCACGGTCGAAGTGACAACCAGCACCGGCACCATCGCGAGCCGCTGCGACGTACCACGCGGGGACCGGCGATATCCGCTGAACTGGTCCGAGGTTGCAGACAAGGTGACCGCCTGTTGTGCGTACGGCGAGCGGAAGACCGACGCGCCTGCGCTACTGCGTGTCATCGCCGAAGCTAATGTCCTGCCAACGGCACGGCAGATCGGTGCCCAACTCGTCGCACCGGCCCTGGCGCAGGGATGACAGTCCCCTCGGGTACCGCCTCTGCTGAGGGGGACACGGTCGGGGTGGTCATTCACCACCCCGACCGCCGCCAACCCGCCAACCCGCTCGTTCGCGCTCACCCGCGCACGAGGCGCGGGAGTGCTTGCGAGGCTCGGTGTCCTGGCTGCCTTCGCGGTGGTCTTCAAGAGTGCCCTGAGTTTGTTCTTCGCCGGCGTGAGCTGGGTCTGCTCGGGCACACCGGCTGGGGACCGGCAGCCAAGGTGTCCGCGTAGTCATTGAGGTGCTCAGCAAGGTACGAATGAACGGGCTCACCTTGGCGGCCATCAAAGCGTCATCTTGCGGGCGAAGAGGGAACCTCGGGCAGAAGCTCCCGGCCTAGGAACGAAGAGCCACGATGATCGACGAATGACGCGAGGTACCTTCGACGACGTCCCCTTGACCACCCTTATACCTGGTCTCACGCCTGCTGGTGTGGAAGCTCTGATGGATGCGGCCCGTGCCGTTGATGCGGCTCGCGTCAACAAAATCGGGGGGCTGATCATCGGCCGGCGGACAGGTGCGGTGCGGACGGCGTTCGGCAGGCTCATGTCCACCGGTGCGAGCTCGACCGAGAGTGCCGTCGGGACCGCGGCTCGGGATGAGCGAAGATGAGCGGGCATACACGGTCTTCCGTTGGGGTGATCAGGGACTCGACACCTCGTGATCATCAGAAGGCGTGCCTGTCTCCGCGTCAGCCCCGGCGAGAACCTCATGGCCCTGCCCAGGCTGCTGAAGCCCCATCAACCCAGATTTAGACCGTGTCCTACATGGTCAGTTTGAGGAATCGTTTGTAGCAGCAGAGAGCGGCTGCCAGTCCGAGAAAGGCCAGGTAGTTGCCTGGTTTCCGTTCGTAGCGGTGGTTGAGTCGGCGGTAGCCAGTCAGCCAGGACATCGTGCGTTCGATGACCCACCTGCGCCGGCCGAGCCGCTCGCTGGAGTCGATGCCCTTGCGTGCAATGCGGACCCCGATGTGCTTGCCCCAGAGCCATCGCCGCAGGTGGGGGATGTCGTACGCCTTGTCTGCGTGAAGACGGCGGGGCTTGGATTCCGTCGCGTGGGATTCGTGTCCCATGTGGAAATGGGACAGCATCGGCTTCAGGGCCTGGCTGTCGTGGGTGTTGGCCGCGGAGAGCCCGACGCGTAGGGGCAGTCCGTCCGCGTCGGACAGGACGTGCATCTTGGAACCTGGCTTGCCCCGGTCCACGGGACTCGGACCTGCAAGTTCGCCCCTTTTTTAGCGCGGATATGCGCGGAGTCCAGGACCGCCCGGGACAGGTCGATCAGGTTCTGTTCGTCCAGGAGCTGGAGAATTTTCTGATGCAGCCGGCCCCACACCCCGGCTCTCGACCAGATGACGAAGCGACGGTGCACCGTCGACTTCGACGCCCCGAAGCACGGGGGCAAGGCTCGCCAAGCGCACCCGCTGACCAGCACGTAGATGATCGCCGCGAAGACCGCCTCGTCATCGATGTTCGCGACCCCGTCGCCCTGCGGGCGAACTCGGGCCGGCGGCAGCAACGGCCGCGCTATCTCCCAGAGTCCGTCCGGAGCGATCCATCCCCACCGTCCACTCCCCATACCCAGCACAACTGCCAACTGACCATGTAGGACACGGTCTAAAACTCCTGGGGGTCTCTGGAGGGTGCGGCCCGATGACGGCGACGGCCGCACCGCAGACGGGCGCAAGAGTGGCCTGCGGGAGGGCGTGCACGTCGGCGGGCCGCAGCGGTCGGAACGCGGTGTGCCGGAACCGCTGTCTGCCGGGGGCCGTAGGGCGGAGGTGGCCGGCCTCCGTTACTAGATCGATTAAGTGGACGTTAACAGATGCTCCCCGAGCGTGGCGAGAGGCCGCCGGCTCCCTCCACGGCCCAGTGCTGCGACGGCGTAAGTGGACTGCACCCCGCGGGATGTGTCGGTGCCGAAGCCGATGACGGTGTTCGCGTCGAAGTCCGACCACTGCCTGATCGACCTGCTCCGGCGCCACCGCCAAGGCCGGCCACCGGTCAGCATCACCATGGTCATCTCCACGACCCCGACATCGCCGAAGAAGTACGGCCCTTCGGTATCCCCTTCCTCCACGTGTCCTCCCAGGGCCGGACGAGTCACAGGCAGAAGCCGAACACCTGCGCCTACTCAAGGACAACGTGGACTTCGGCGTCCTTGCCCGCTGCGTGCAAGTGTCGGGACCATCCAGGGCACCCACTGGCGCCGCCTCGAGATTTCGGGCCCGTAAGAGGGATGTGGCGCCCGAGATTTCGGCCCGGAGAACGGACCAATCCGGTTGGTTTCCGTTCGAGTGTTGGTCACACTCCGGTCCACGCCGAGCACCTCGTCAGGCCGCGTAGGCGCGCTCTGGGGCGCGTCCGCCGCACAGTCCCGTTTCACAACACAACCGCAACAGGAATATCACGTTCCGATATACCGACCGAGTACTCGGTCTGTCACGTGTTCTTATATCCCGTCTCTCCGCCCACGCATCCCTCGTGGGCCTGAAGGAGGATCCATGACCACGACTGGCGAAGCAGTGCCCGTCGTTGAGGACGTCGTCTCCCCACCGACCGAAAAGGCGCCGCCCAAGGTTGTAGGGGCGATGGCACTGGCTCAGTTCGGCCTGTCCGTCGCGTTGATTACGCCCGTCACGGCCAGCCTCACGATCAAGGTCCAGTCGATCGTCGGCGAGGACAACGTGGTCGCCGTGTTCGGTATGGTGAGCAGCGTCGGTGCCATTGCCGCGCTTGTCGCCAATCCCGTCTTCGGGCGGATCAGCGACCGTACGACCGGACGCTTCGGCCGCCGCCGTCCCTGGCTTCTCCTGGGCGTCGTCGGGCTCGCCCTGAGCGAGCTTGTCCTCGCCCTCGTGCCCAACGTCATCGGGATCGCGATTGCCTGGTTCGCGGCGCAGGCGTTCGCCAATGCCGCGCAGGCCGCCCTGCTGGCGTCGGTCGCCGACCAGATACCGACGGCTCAGCGCGGCAGGGTCAGCGGCCTGATCGGCCTCATGCAGCAGAGCAGCAAGCTCGGCGCGGCCTTCGTCGCCCAGTGGCTCGTCGGCAGCCTGTTGCTGATGTTCGTGGTGCCCGCCCTGATCGGGGTGCTGTTCCTGGTGCCGTTCCTCCTGCTGTTGCCGGACAAGCAGCTCACCGAGCGCCCGCCGAGCGAGGGACTGCGGGCGGTCCTGAAGACGTTCTGGCTCTCGCCCCGCAAGCACCCGGACTTCGCCTGGGCCTGGGGCTCACGGTTCCTGATCACCTTGTCGCTGTACCTGTTCATGACGTATCGGCTGCTCTACATGCAATACGAGCTGGGGTTGTCACTCGAGCGTGCCGTCGCCGTGCTGGCCACTGCCGTCACTGTGTACACGGTCACGCTGGCGCTGGCTGGGCAGGCGGCGGGGTGGCTCTCGGACAAGGTAGGTCGCCGTAAACCGTTCGTCATCGCCTCGGCCCTGATCTTCGGACTCGGTATGGCGATGCTTGTGCAGGCCGACACCGTCACCGGCTTCTACGTTGCTGAGGTGATACTCGGGCTCGGCTTCGGCGTCTACATCGGGGTCGACCTTGCCCTGGTGATGGACGTCCTTCCCGGGCTCAATGACTCGGCGAAGAACCTGGGCGTGCTCAATATGGCTCAGGTCGTACCGCAGAGCCTTGCTCCGGCGGTCGGCGCCGTGCTGGTCGGAATCGGCGGGGGACACAACTATGACCTGCTGCTGGGCACTGCGGCCGCCGTCGCCGTGGTGGGCGGAGTCATGATCTTCCCGATCAGGAAGGTGCGTTAGACCCATGAAGGACCTGGAAGTCCTCACCGACAAGGCGATCGGCACCCTGGACCTGGAAGCCAAAGTCCACCTGCTGACCGGCGCCACCAGCTTCACCCTCCACCCGGAGCCGTCGGTCGGCCTCGCCGAAATCGTGTTCTCCGACGGCCCGACCGGCGTGCGCGGCGCCCTCTTCACCGGCGGGCGGATCGCCTGCCAGCTCCCCAATGCGACGTTGCTGGCCCAACACTGGGATACGGCAGTCGCGGCGGAGGTTGGCGCGCTGCTCGCCGAGGAGGCGGCCGCACAGCACGTCCACGTGGTGCTCGGACCCACGGTCAACCTGCACCGCACCGCGCTGAACGGGCGCCTCTTCGAGGAGTTCAGCGAGGATCCGCTGCTGACCGGTGCCCTGGCGACCGCGTACATCAACGCCCTGCAGGAACACGGCATCGCGGCGACGCTGAAGCACTTCGTGGCCAACGAGGCGGAGACCGACCGAAAGACCGTGAACTCGCTGCTGGACGAGCGGACGCTGCGCGAGGTGTACCTCCTGCCGTTCGAGATGGCGGTGGCCGACGCCAACCCCTGGGCAGTCATGGCCGCGTACAACCGGGTCAACGGCACGCCCGCCACCGAGCACACCGAGCTGATCACGGGCCTGTTGAAGGGGGAATGGGAATACGACGGGTTGGTGATGTCCGACTGGTATGCCGCCACGTCCACCGCCGAGAGCGCCGACGCCGGACTGGACCTGATCATGCCGGGCCCCGCAGGGCCGTGGGGCGAGAAGCTCGTCGCCGCCGTTCGTAGCGGTGAACTAGCCGAGTCCGTGATCGACGAGAAGATACGGCGACTGCTGCGGTTGGCCGACCGGGTAGGTGCCTTCGGCACGCAGCGGCAGTGGCCGTCCGGTGGGCCGACGCCCGACAGTCCACAGCGGCGCGCGGCTCTGCGTCGGCTGGCCGCAGGCGGCATGACCGTACTGGTCAACCGCGCATCGACGCTTCCGCTTCCGACCGAGGGGAAGGTTGCTGTCATCGGCCGGCACGCGATGGAGACCGTGACACAGGGCGCCGGTTCGTCGGAGGTCCGACCGCCCCATACGGTGAGCATCGCGGACGGCCTGACGGAGGCACTCGGCGCGGACCGAGTGACCTTCGTGGACGGGGTCGAGGTCCGCGCAGATCCGCTGACCGCTGCCGAGGGCTCCCTGCGCGACCCCGAGACAGGAGAGTTCGGCATCCGGGTCACGACCCGCGACGGCGACGGAGAGGTGATCGACTCCCGGCACGTCCGCTGGAGCGCCCTCTTTACCCGGGAGAGCCCCTGGGTGCAGTCCGCCGAGACCATCGAGCTGACCGCAGAGGTCGTCCTGGAGGAGACGGCCCGGATGCAGGTCGGTGTGCGTGGCCGCGGCGAGTGGACGTTCAACGTGCCAGGGCACTACGAGCGGGTCCGTCTGGAGCGCGTGGACGACGCAGGGGAAGTGCTGCGGCTGCCGTACCGCACCGTCACCCTCGACCTGGAACCTGGCGCGCGGATCACGGCGGTCGCGACCGCCGAACCGGGTGAACGGGTCATCGGCCTGGCCACCCGCGTGGCCCCGAAGCCGCCGGCTCCGGCGATCGGCGCGGCCGTCCGGGCAGCCCGCGAGGCCGATGTCGCGGTGGTCGTTGTCGGGCTCACCCCGGAGCAGGAGACCGAGGAGGTCGACAAGATCACACTCGCGCTGCCCGGTGAGCAGGATGCCCTGGTCGCCGCGGTCGCCGCCGCGGCCAGGCGGACCGTGGTCGTGGTCAATGCGGCCACGCCTGTGCTGATGCCGTGGCTGGATCGGGTCGACGCCGTGCTGTGGGCCGGGTTGCCCGGTCAGGAGGCCGGAGCGGCGGTTGCGGCGGCGCTGACCGGTGAGGTGGAGCCTGCCGGCCGGCTGGTCACCACGTTCCCAGGGCAGGACGGGGACGGCCCGGTCTGGTCGCCGGTGCCCGCGCACGGCGAAGTGGCGTACAGCGAAGGGATCGCTGTCGGCTACCGCGGATGGCACGGTGAGCGGACTGAGCCGCTCTTCTGGTTCGGTCACGGGCTTGGTTACACCGAATGGGCTTACGGGCGGGCCGAGTTGGCCATCGCCGACGACGCGATCCGTTCGGTGCGTGTCGAGGTGACCAATACCGGAGCGCGGGCTGGTCGCGAGGTCGTGCAGGCGTACTGGCGGCCGGAGCACGAGCCCGTACGGCTCGTCGGATGGAGAGGTGTCGACGTCGAACCCGGACGGACCGTGACGGTCGACGTGCCCGTGGACGCCCGGGTGCTGCGCCGGTGGCATGAGGGCGCCTGGCGGCAACTGCCGCTCACCGGCGAGGTGCTGGTCGCCCGCGGTCTCGGCGACATTCGGATTGTGCTGCCCGCGGCCCACTGAGATCAGGAGCAAGTATGTCCTTTCCCTCGCAGTACCACGCGGCACCGGCTCTGTCTCGGCGTGAGCGTGCCGGCCAGGACTCGCGTGTGAAAGCCGTACGTGCGGCGCTGGAGCTGTTCGCCACCACAGGGTTCAAGGGCACATCGATCGCGAAAGTGGCGGAGCGGACCGGGCTGTCGCAGTCCGGTCTGCTGCACCACTTCCCGAGCAAGGCCGAGTTGCTGTCAGCCGTACTGGAGGAACGCGACGCCGAGGACGGCGCGTTCCTCACCGGAAAGGATGGGGAGGCGCCGTTGGGCTGGGACGCGTTCGATGCCATCGAGGCGCTGGTCGCGCGCAATTCGACGCGACCGCACCTCGTGGGCCTCTACGTCCGGCTCTCCGCAGAGGCGATGGAGCCGAGTCACCCCGCGCACAACTGGCTCAAGGACCGCTACACCGGGATGACGGCGTGGCTGACCGATGCCGTCCGTATCGGCAAGGTGCGCGACGAGATCCAGTCCGACGCCCCGGCTTCGGTCCTCGTACATAACACGATCGCTGTGGTGGACGGGTTGCAGCAACAGTGGCTCCTGTATCCGGAGAGAGTTTCCATGGTCAAGGAGTTCGGCGCGTACACGGCCGACCTACGGTCCCGCTGGGGACCGCGTAGGGAGGGTGACCGCCATGACGGCCGAGTCGGACGGTGACTCTCTGCTACGCAAGGTGCGGCTGATCCTGGGAGTCTTCGACACCGGGGCGCCCGTGCTCGGTCTGTCGGAGCTGGCACGCCGCACTGGTCTCGCGAAGACGACGGTCCATCGCGTGGCCACCGAGATGGTGGACGTCGGACTGCTGAACCGGCACGGGCGGCGATACGAACTAGGCTCGCTGCTCTTCGAGTTGGGCCAACGAGTGCCCCGGACCAGGGCCCTGCGCCTGATCGCGGCCCGGTACCTCGAGGACTTGGCGCTCACCACCAGGGAGACCGTGGTGCTCGCGTTCCCCGGGGACCGCGACGTCCTCTTTCTGGAGAAGTACTTCAGCCAGCGTGGCGGCGGTGTGGCCGTCACCCAGGTCGAGGGCCGGGTGCCGTTCCACTGCGGCGCCTCGGGCAAGGCCCTGTTGGCCTTCGGCGACCCGGCGATCCGCGGGCGGGCCCTCGCCGCCCCGCTGCGTCGCCGGACCCCGTGGACCATCACGGAGCCGGGCCGGCTGGCGGCCGAGCTGGAGCAGGTGCGCCGGCAGGGCTATGCCGTCGACCGCCAGGAGCTCGTTGTGGGCTACGGGGCGGTCGGCGCTCCCGTGCTCTCCGCGGGGATCGCCGTAGCCACGCTGACGGTCACCGGTCCGATCGACCGGTTGGACGTGCCGCGGCTCGCTCCCGTGCTCACGGCGGCCGGCCGCGCGTTGACACGGGATTTCGAGTCGGTAAACGACTGAGCATCTGGAACTTTTCGGTCCGGTGGCCGGGCCAATGGCATTTCGTCCGGCAACGACGTGGCGAACAATCCGTGAACAGCCGAACGGCATTGCTCGACGGCTGAGTGGCATTCCTGCACAGCCGCCTCACGGCTGTGCATCACTAGCGGCCAGAGGGGCGAGCATGGCAGGAACGAACCGCGGGCCGAGTGCGGTGCGCAGGGCAGCGACCGCGAGCCTGGTCGGCAGCGCGCTTGAGTGGTACGACTTCTTCCTTTACGGCACAGCAGCCGCGCTTGTTTTCAACACCCTGTTCTTCCCCAACGTCGATCCGCTGGTCGGCACGATCGCCGCCTTCGGCACCAACGCGGCGGGCTTCCTCGCCAGGCCGCTCGGCGGTATCGTCTTCGGGCACTTCGGCGACCGGGTAGGCCGCAAGTCGGTCCTGGTGACCACCCTGATGATCATGGGTGTCGCGACTTTCCTGATCGGTGTCCTGCCCACTTACGGAGCCATCGGACTCTGGGCGCCGGTGCTGCTGCTGATGCTGCGGGTTGTCCAGGGCATCGCCGCCGGCGGCGAGTGGGGTGGCGGTGTCCTGATCGTCAGCGAACACGCGCCGGACCATCGCCGCGGTTACTACTCGGCCTGGAGCCAGACGGGCGTGGGCCTCGGCTTTGTGCTCTCCGCGGCCACGTACTGGCTGGTCCAGGAGGTGACCACCAGGGAGAACTTCCTTGCCTGGGGATGGCGGATCCCGTTCCTCGCCGGCATTCTACTGACCGGCGTAGGACTGCTGATCCGGCTCCGGGTCATGGAGACGCCGGCCTACCAACAGACGGCGTTGGCCAAGTCCAAGGCGGGCGAGAAGCGCAAGCTGCCGGTGATCGAGGTTCTCCGCACCCAGCCGAAGGCGGTGCTGATCACCTTCGGCGCACGCATCGCCGAAAACGGTGCGACCTACCTGTTCCTCACCTTCAGCCTCTCCTACGCGGCGAAGATCGGGATGGACGGAGATCTGGCGCTGATCGCGGTCGTGGTGGCCATGCTCTTCGAGTCGTTCGCGATGCCGCTGTGGGGCGCGCTCTCCGACCGTGTCGGACGCCGCCCGGTCTATTTGGGCGGGGCGATCGGAGTGATCGCCTGGGCGTTCCCGTTCTTCTGGCTGTTCAACACGCGTAACCCGGTGCTGGTCTTCGTCGCGGTCTTCGTCGCGGTCGTGATCTGCCACGGCGCGATGATCGGCACCCAGCCGGCCTTCATCACCGAACTCTTCGACGACAGCAGGGTGCGCTACAGCGGCGTCGCCCTCGGACACGAATTCGCTTCCGTGGTCGCCGGAGGCTTCTCACCCATCATCGCCACCGCTCTGCTCGCCTGGGCGGGCGCCTCCTGGCCTATCGCGCTGTTCCTCATCGCCATGGGAGTGGTCACGGTCGTCTCCGTGGCTCTGGCGCCGGAGACCCGCACCAAGTCCATCGATGGAGGCGACACCCGCCTGGAGGCCGAGGAGCCCGCAGCGGTGTCCACCCGATGAGTGAGTGATACCCCTACCCCACCTCACCAAGATTTGAAGAAGGGAGGCTGGTCACGCATGCCCTCCACCAGCACTGCCGAACGGTCGTCCGAACGTCTGGCGTACGCGGTACTGACCCGATACCTGGAGCTCTGCGACGTCCCCCGACCTTCCCACGCGGCCGGCAGCCTTGCGGAGCTGTTTACCCCAGACGCCGTGTGGGAGGGGGTCGGACCGCTCTACGCGGCGAAGTTCGGCCGCACCACCGGATCAGTGGCGATCGAGACGATGCTCTCGGCCCACCTGCCTCCGAACGGACAATTCCAGGCCAACGTCCACCTGCTCCACCGCGGCACGACGTACTCCGACGGCGACAAAGTCGGCGGGCGGTGGCTGATGCAGCAACTGTCCCGCTACGAGTCCGGCGCGGCCGAAGTCGTGGTGGCGAGGCTGGAGGTGACCTTCCGCAGGGAAGGGTCCGACATCCGTATCTCCCGCTTCCGCACGGAACGTGTTTTCGAAGCGGACCTCGGAGCGGAGATCCCGTGACAGCCCCTACGCAGGAAGACCGAACCATGCACCTCACCTGCTACCGGGACATCCGCCGCTACGGCTGGCTCCACGTAGACCTGTTCCTGCACGACCGCGACGGCAGGGAACTGAACTGGGTCCACTGGGGAACCGCCGAGGAAGGCCCCGACGGAGCCGACGCCGCCTGCGCGGCCGTCGAACCCACCCTGCGCAGAACCACCGAGTGGCAGCACGGCATCCGAGCCGACGGCAGCGACTACTGGACCGCCGGTGCCGCCTGGGACGACCCCACCGAAACCGGCACCCCACAGGAAGCGAAGCAATGAATACACCCACGGAAAGCGCCGACCTCGAAGGGCTGGTCCAGCCCGACCGCGTGGACATCTCCCTCTACACCGACCCCGGCCTCTTCGAGAGGGAGATGGACCGCATCTTCAACCGCACCTGGGTGTGGGTGGCACACGAGAGCGAGATTCCCAACGCCGGCGACTTCCGGACCGCAATGGTCGGCCGCCAACCGGTCATCGTGACCCGTGACCGCCGCGGCGGCATCAACGTCCTGCTCAACCGCTGCCGCCACCGCGGCGCGAGCCTGTGCGAGGCCCCCCGCGGCAACGCCAACGGCTTCACCTGCCCGTATCACGCATGGTCCTACGCCCTCGACGGAAAGCTGCGCGGCATCCCCTACCCCGACGGCTACGAGGATGTTCTGGAGAAGAAGGACCTCCCGCTGCACCGCCTCCAGGTGGACACGTACGCCGGGATGGTCTTCGCCAGCTTCAACCCGGACGTGGAACCTCTGGAGGATTTCCTCGGTCCGGCCCGGCACTGGATGGACCTGTTCATGAAGCAGGGAGCCGGATTCCCCCTCAAGGTGCAGGGTGAGCACAAGTTCCGATTCAAGGGCAACTGGAAGATCCAGCTGGAGAACACCACCGACGGCTACCACTTCCCGATCGTGCACCGCTCCTGGATGTCCTCCGTGGACGCGGAGACCGCCGAGATGCTGTCGTTCATGACGGACGAGAAGGCGGTCACGCACTCGCTCGGCAACGGCCACAGCGTCATGATCATGGTGCCCGAGCACGTCGACCTGGACGAGGACGACGGCACCGAGCAGCTCCAGGAACGCTTCGGTCACATCGTCGAGGAGCTGTCCAAGGACTTCGAACCGGCCCAGGTGCGACGCATCGTGCGCTCGATGCACGGAGCCGGCTTCAACCTCAACCTGTTCCCGAACGTCGCGATGTCCATGTCGTTCTTCCGTGTGCTGCGCCCGATCTCCGTCACCGAGACGGAGATCCGGCACCTGGCCCTCGGCCTCGACGGCGGCCCGGAGATCGTCAACCGCGAACGTTTGCGAATCCACGAGCACTTCCAAGGCCCGTTCGGGTTCGGCACCACAGACGACTCTGAAGCTTGGGACCGGGTGCAGCGCGGTGCGGCAGCCGGACCGGGCATGCCGATCATGGTCAACCGCGGGCTGGGCCGTGAGCTGGACGAAGAGGAACACAAGGGACGCGTCTCGCACGCCACCGACGAGACCGGGATGCGCGAGGCGTACGCAATGTGGAAGGCGATGATGAACGATGTCCGTTGAGGCGACCGTAATCCCGCGTTTGGCCGACCCTCGCATTGCTTCGGCCATCGAACTGGTCTGGCGCGAGGCCCACTTGCTGGACCACAAGCGGTACGAGGATTGGGACCGGCTCTGGGCCCCCGGCGGCCTCTACGTGATCCCCATCGAGCAGGACACCGAGGACTTCGCGTCCGCGCTGAACATGGTCTACGACGACGACCGCATGCGCCGGATGCGCATCGAGCGTCTGACGTCCGGCTACTCCATTTCGGCGACAGCTGCCGCGCGTACCGTGCGGACGCTGTCGCGGTTCGTGGTCGAGCACTGCGACGACAAGTCCGCCGAGCTCTGCTCGGCCCAGGTCGTGGTCAGCCACCGGCGCGAGGAGACCTTCGTGCTCGCCGCGGACGTGACGCACCGCATCCGGCTGGACGGTCCCGAGCCGCTGATCCAGGAGAAGGTCGTCCGGCTGATCAACTCCACGGACGCCGTCAACTCCTTCGGGTTCCTGCTGTAGACGGAGGAGACGATGATGATCCCAGTCACAGTTAGCGAGACGTTGGCCGAAACCAGTGCCGTGAGATTTCTGCGGCTTCGGCGCAGCGACGGCCGCCCGCTCACGCCGTGCGAGGCGGGCGCACACGTGGACGTCCTGGGCCCAACCGGCATCACCAGGCAGTACTCACTGTGTGGGCCCCCCGACGACACTGGCTCCTACCTCATCGCGGTCAAGCGGGAGGAGGCCTCGCGGGGCGGCTCCGCGGCGCTGCACGACCAGGTCGGTGCCGGTGACGAACTCACCATCAGCGAACCCCGCAACGTCTTCCGCATCGAGCCGGCGGCGGATGGGCACGTGCTGATCGCGGCCGGCATCGGGATCACCCCGTTGTTGAGCATGGCGTACCAACTGCGGCGTGATGGCGCACGGTTCCGTCTCCACTACTTCGCGACCAGCCGTGAGAAGGCGGCGTTCGTGTCCCTGCTGGAGAGCCCGGAATTCGCGGCCGACGTCGAGTTCCACTTCGGAGTCGACCGGAATGCACAACACGAGGTCCTGGCCCAGGCACTGGCGGACGCCGACTCCACGACGCACGTGTACACCTGCGGCCCCAAGGAGTTCATGCAAGGCGTAGTCGAGGCGGCAGCCCGAGCCCTGCCGGAGGACAACGTCCACGTCGAGCACTTCCAGCCGCTGGAGCCGACGGCTGCGGCGGGGGACGCGTTCGAGGTGGAACTGGACACCGGTGAGGTCTTTCACGTACCGCCCGGACGCAGCATCGTCGAGGTGCTGGCGGAGGACGGCATCGAGGTCGACACATCTTGCCGTGAGGGCATCTGCGGCACCTGCGTTCTCACCGTGCTCGACGGAGTGCCGGACCACCGCGACAACTGCCTGACCCGCAAGGAGAAGGAGGCAGGCGACCAGATCGCCACGTGCGTGTCACGGGCTCGGACGGCCCGGCTCGTACTGGAGCTGTAGTAGCCCGCCCCGCGAAAGGAGACACACCGATGCCGACCGTGGACTGCGACACCACCCTGTCCGCCCTCGTGGCCCGGATGACTGCAGGCGAGTCGACCCCCAGCGATGCCGTTGCATGCGCGCTGAGGCGCCATGACCGCACGGAGCCCGAAGTGCGGGCGTGGGAGCGGCTCGACCGATGCGGAGCGCTGCGCACCGCACGGCAGCTCGACACAGAGCCCGCCAGCGGGCCTCTGCGCGGCATCCCGTTCGGGGTCAAGGACATCATCGACGTCCGCGGGATGCCGACCGAATGCGGATCACCGCTGCGACAGGGCCGCATGGCCGAGTCCGACGCCCCGTTGGTAGCCCGGCTCAGGCAACTCGGTGCGATCCCCCTGGGAAAGACGGTCACCACGGAGTTCGCATACTTCTCACCGGGACCCACCAGAAATCCGCACAGCCTGAAACACACTCCCGGCGGTTCCTCCAGCGGCTCGGCGGCCGCCGTCGCCGCGGGCGTGGTGCCGCTGGCCCTCGGCAGTCAGACCGCAGGCTCGCTGACCCGTCCGGCCGCGTATTGCGGAGTTGCGGGGCTCGTGGCTCCGGTCGGGGGACTGCTCGACACGAAAGGATTCGCAGGCCTTTCGCCCAGCCTCGACGCGGTCGGGCTGCTCACCCCTGGCGTTGCCGATCTCCGAATCGTCCACGAGGCATTGACCGCCGGCCGTCTCCCGGGAGTGCTCGAGCCACCGACCCGACCGCGGCTCGCCCTGTGGTCAGGCACAGAACTGGCCGAGGTCGCCGCGGATATGCAGGCAGCTGTGATCCGGACCGCCGAAGACGCCGTGACCCACGGCGCCGAGCTCGTGGACATCGACTTGCCCTCCCGGACGCCTCGGCTCGCCGATGCGCACGGCACGATCATGGCGTACGAGGCCGCTCGGGAGCTGGCCTCGGAAGCTGCCCACCCAGATCGGCTGAGCACTCCGCTCAACGAACTCCTGGCGCATGGCCGTGCGATCCCGACCGCGGACTACCAACAGGCCCTGGCCCTCGCCGAGCGAGAACGCACATCGATGCTGTCGCTTCTGACCGAGGTTGACGCAGTTGTTGGCCCCGCTGCCACCGGACCCGCGCTGAAGGGGCTCACGGCCACGGGATCACCGATCCTGAGCCGACCGTGGCAACTCCTGGGACTGCCGGTCGTGACCGTGCCTGGTCACCGAGACGGCCAGGGCATGCCGCTGGGGGTGCAACTCATCGGGCACCCGGACCGTCTGGAACAGCTCTTCGCCCTCGGGCACGTGGTGGAACTGGCCGCCCGTGCACAGCGCGGACTCAGGTAAGTCGTGGAGAAAGGACTCTTCTGATCGGCCCGCCCGATGCTTTCAAAAGAAGTTGTGCGTCCGTGCCGTGGCCTCGACTGGGACCGTAAGACATTCGGCTCCTTCGCGTGCGTCGTGGTGACCGGGGGTGTGACGTACCCGAAAAGAATGTTGTATTCCTGGCGGCCACCGAGCAGGAAATCTACGAAAGCGCAGGGGAAAAGCCGTGAAGATCATCGCAGTGGAAACCATCCCTTTCGCGATCCCCTACCGGAAACCCCTGAAATTCGCGAGCGGCGAGGTGCACACCGCCGATCACGTACTGGTGCGGATCCACACCGATGAGGGACTGACAGGTACGGCCGAGGCACCTCCGCGCCCGTACACGTACGGCGAGACGCAGGAGTCCATCGTGGCGGTGATCGAAAAGATCTTCGCGCCGCAGATCCTGGGTCTGTCGGTCCTCGAGCGGGAGGTGGTTCACGCCCGCCTTGACCGGACCGTGGGCAACCCGACCGCGAAGGCCGCGATCGACATGGCGCTGTGGGACATCCTCGGCCAGGCTGCGGGGATGCCGGTCTCCGGACTGCTTGGCGGCTACACCGACCGGATGCGTGTGAGTCACATGGTCGGCTTCGCGCCGGCCGCCGACATGGTCGCCGAGGCGGAACGGATTCGGGACACGCACGGCATCACCACGTTCAAGGTGAAGGTCGGACGTCGCCCCTACACCGATGACGTAGCGGCCTGCCGTGCATTGCGCGAAGCCCTCGGCACGGATGCGGAGTTGTACATCGACGGCAACAGGGGTTGGACGGCATCCGAGTCCGCTCGCGCCTTGCGGGAGATGGCCGACCTCGGTCTGACCTTCGCAGAAGAACTCTGCCCCGCCGACGACGTGCTGGGGCGGCGCTGGCTGGTCGCGCAGAGCCCGGTGCCGTTCATCGCCGATGAGAGCGCCACCCGAGCAGCGGAGGTCACCCGCGAACTGCTCGGCGGATCGGCCACCGCGATCAGCATCAAGACCGCCCGCACCGGCTTCACCGCCTCGCAGCGTGTACTGCACGAATGCGAGGGGCTGGGCGTAGAGATAGTGATGGGCAATCAGATCGACGGGCAGGTAGGCACATTGTGCACGGTTGCCTTCGGAGCCGCCCACCGAACCAGCGCTCGCTACGCGGGTGAACTGTCCAACTTCCTCGACATGACCGACGACCTCCTCGCCGAGCCGCTGACGATCGAGAACGGAACTCTGCGCATCCGCGAGGGCGCCGGACTCGGCATCGACATCGACCCCGACAAGCTGGCTCGTTACCGCCAGGACCGCTGACACATCTGATTTCAAGGAACGGAATCACCATGACCGACACCACCACCCAGCAGGCGACCGCCGCCGCTTCTGGAGCCGCCGCCACCGAGCAGTTCCGCGGCAAGCAGCGGACGGAGGCAGCCGAAGTGGACACCAAGCGCGTCGACACTCTCGTCACCGAACTGCTTGCCGCCACACACGACATCATCCGCCGTCACCAGGTGACGTACGCCGAGTACGACGCTCTGAAGACGTGGCTGATCCAGGTCGGTGCGGACGGCGAGTGGCCGCTCTTCCTCGACGTGTGGCTGGAGCGCGTCGTCGAGGAGGTCGCCAACGCGTCCCGCGAGGGCAGCAAGGGCACCATCGAGGGCCCCTACTACGTCCCCGATTCCCCGCGGCTGCCCGCCGAGGCGGCGCTGCCCATGAGGGACGGCGAGGGCGGCACGGCGCTGCTGTTCCAAGGCCAGGTTCGGTCCCTGCACGGCACCCCGCTGGCCGGAGCCACCGTCGAGATGTGGCAGGCCGACAACGACGGCCTGTACTCCCAGTTCGCTCCCGGTCTGCCCGAGTGGAATCTGCGGGGCACGGTCGTCGTCGACGACCAGGGCGGCTTCAGGATTCACACCATCCAGCCGGCGCCGTACCAGATCCCGACCGACGGCTCCTGCGGCACACTGATCAGGGCAGCAGGCTGGCATGCCTGGCGCCCCGCCCACCTGCACCTCAAGGTCGCTGCCCCGGGGCACCAACTCGTCACTACCCAGCTGTACTTCCAGGGCGGCGCGCACGTGAGCGACGACATCGCCACCGCCGTGAAGCCCGAGCTGATCCTCGACCCGACCCCTGTCGCGGACGGCACCGGCCGAGAGGTCACCTACGACTTCGTTCTCGACAAGGCGTGATGCACTGTGTTGTTCGCAGTACGCATGGACGTCGACATCCCGCGTGACCTCGCCCCCGAGGTTCGAGCGGACCTGGTGGCCCGCGAGAAGGTCTATTGTCAGGAACTGCAGAAGTCGGGGCAGTGGGTGCACCTCTGGCGGTGGGTCGGTCGGTACGCCAACATCAGCGTCTTTGATGTGACCGACAACGAGGCGCTGCACCGAATCCTTTGGGGGCTGCCGCTGTTCCCGTACATGAAGATCGACGTGGCCCCTCTGGCGCAGCATCCCTCCGACCTCTCGGCCGGCGAGGAAACGGCGTGATGGACAAGCTGCTTCCCTCGGCGGCCAAGGCCGTGGCCGACCGGGGCTCGCGGACGCCGCACTCGGCCCCAGCGGTGTGCCGAACATGCTGATCCAGGCCCCGTACGAGCGGGGCGTCCATCAAGTCGCGCGTAAGAGCGACGGCATCGGCTTCGCCACCCTCTGTATCGGTGTCGGCCAGGGCCTCGCCCTCGTCCTCGAACGCCGGTGAACCCCGACAGGAGCCGACCGTGCCCACCTCCCCTCTCCTGCACCATCACGTCATCGGACCGGCAGACGCTCCACCCCTGGTCCTCGGCCCCTCCTTGGGCACCTCCAAGGCGGTCTGGGAGTCCCAACTTCCCTTCTTGTCCCGTTGTTTCCGGGTCCTGTACTTCGACCTGCCAGGACACGGCGGCTCCTCGTCCGGCGTTCTGCCCGACCCCGAGCCCGGCCGTACTACGGTCGGGCACCTCGCGGCGTTGGTGCTCGCCCTTGCCGACCATCACGGCTGGGACCGGTTCCACTACGCGGGCATCTCCTTGGGCGGGGCCATCGGAGCCCACCTCGCCGCGCGTCATCCGGACCGGATCGCGTCTCTGGCTCTGGTCTGCTCCTCAGCGCACTTCGGTGCCGCTCAGCCGTGGAACGAGCGAGCTGGTCTGGTGCGGTTGAAGGGAACCGCTCCGCTACTGGGGACCAGCCAGAGCCGGTGGTTCGCCACTGCCGACGGAGCTGACACTCCCTTCGGCAGAAGACTCCTTGGAGATCTCGCAGACACCGACCCGGTCGGATATGCGGCGTGCTGCGACGCACTGGCCGGCTACGACCTGCGTCCCGAACTTGCCACGATCAGAGCCCGCACCCTCGTGGTCGGTGGCACGCTCGATGCAGCCACACCGCTGGAACACGCGCGGGAACTCGCAGAGGGCATCCCGCATGCTGTCCTCAAGACCATCGCCTGCGGCCATCTCGTCGCCGAGCGGCGCACGGCCTTGCAGGACGCACTCACGGCACACCTGCTAAAGACCTGAGCGTGTGCGGGCAGTGGGGAGGGCGGCAGGCCACCACGTCGATCCCACTCCGTAGGGCGCCACCCCGCTACGAGGCGACCTTGCTGGTCGTAGTCCTCAACGAGTAGCCATGACCAGCACTTCCCTGCAGCCCTTGGCGGGAGCAGAGTGGGGACGCCCGGCAACCATCAGATCGATCCGTTGGAAGCGGGGCGTCGCAGCCGCGTCCTAGGCCGGATCAGACCAGCACCCGGTCGTCGGACTCACCCTGCGACGGCTCCTCGGCCGGACCATCGACCAGGGCCGCTTCGAAGGTGTTCGTGCGGGTGGCGCGCATCGCGGCCAGGATCAGCAGCGGGATCACACCGAGGGCGGCCATGACCACACCCACGACCTCCGGACCGGTCACGCCGAGCGAGGAGTCCAGGGCGCTGCCCGCGATCCAGGTGCCGGCCGCGATGCCGACGTTGAATCCCGACACGGTCAGGGCGGCGGCCAAGCCGGGGGCGGAGTGCCCGAACCGCACGGCCAGCGGGGTGGCAATCGAGGTGACCGCCATGCCGGTCAGTCCCAGCACCACCACCAGGACGACGGTTGGAGCGGCGCTGGTGGACAGCGGAATCAGCAGGAGCAGAACGAGCCCGGAGCCGATCGCGATCGTGAGGAACGTGGTCAGCGGCTTACGGTCACCGAACCGGCCGGCCAGGTTTGTGCCCAGCAGGGCGCCGATACCGAATCCGACCAGGACCAGCGGCACGATGCCCTCGGACAGACCGGTCCGCTCGGTGAGCAGCGGCGAGATGTAGCTGTAGGCGGCCAGGAACCCGCCCGAGACCAGGGCGGTCGCGGCCAGCACGAGCCACATCCGCCCGTGCCGTAGCACGCCGAGCTGGGAGCGCACGGAGGGCACCTCGCGGTGTTCCTCGCCAGGGATGAACCGGCCGATTACCACGGCGGCGATCGCGGCGAGGATGGTCAGCGCCCAGAAGGTGCCGCGCCAGCCGATCGACTGGCCGACGAACGAGCCCAGCGGCACACCGGCCACGATGGCCAGGCCCATGCCGCTCATCATCACGCCCATGGCCCGGGAGGCGGCGGCCGGGCCTGCCGCTGAGGTGGCGACGACCGAGGCGACTGACAGGAACGCGCCGGTGGCCAAAGCAGTCAGGACACGAGCCGAGAGCACGACTGTGAACGAAGAGCTGAGCGCAGCAATCAGGTGACCGGCGGCGAACGCGGCCAGAGCCATGACCAGTGTCGAGCGGCGTGGCAGACGCAGTGTGGCGAGCGAGATCGTGGGCCCGCCGATGATCATGCCGATCGCGAAGGCCGTGATCAGCAGACCCGCCTGGGAAATACTGACGCCCAGGTCGGAGGCCATCTCAGGCAGGATGCCGGCGATGATGAACTCGGTCGTGCTCATCAGGAAGGTGCCCAGGGCCAGCAGCGGGACGACGAACGGAAGCTTGGAGGATTTTGGTCGCAGAGGAGACATGCGGAAATAGCCTTTGCTGAACGAGTGGGTGGCGGCGGGACCAGCCGAAGCGGTCACCGTCCCGTGCCCCGGAACGCGGGGCGACCACCATGCAACCGTGATCCCGGACAATGAGGGAGTCTCTGCTGTGAGGGGCACTCGCAGAGCCCCCCAGCACCGCATTCCCGCAACCGAAACAGCTCACCCCGGCCGCGGAGCGCGGCCGGGGCTAAACGGAGTAGGGAAGGGCGCAGAGGATCAGCTGTCGGAGTTCGCGTCGGCGTCCTGCGGAGCCTCGGACGGCGCGGACCAGCTGGCGAGCAGCTTCAGAGCATCCTCGGCCGCCGTTTCGGGAGCCGCGCTGTACGCGGCCACGATCAGCCCGGTGTCGCCCGGAAGATCCATGGATTCATGGTCCAGCTCCAGCTCACCAACGTCCGGATGGTTGAACCGCTTCTTCCCCTCGCGGAAGACATGCACGTCGTGGGCGCCCCACATCACACGGAAGGTGTCGCTGCGCGTCGACAACTCGCCGATCAGGTTCGACAGTTCCCGGTCGTAGGGGTGTTTGCCCGCCTCGATCCGCAAGGCGCCCACCGCGCCCCGGGCGATGCGCTCCCAGTCGACGTAGAACCGCCTCGCCGCCGGGCTGAAGAACACGAAGCGTGCCGTGTTCGCACCGCACGACGGATCGGCGTACATCTCCGAGTACAGCGCCCGCCCCAATGGATTGCAGACCAGGACATCGAAGCGGTTGTTCTGCACGAAGGCCGGCAGCCCCGGCATCCCCTCGACGATCCGCGAAATGCTCGGCCGCACGCCCGTCCGGGCCGGCTGACGCTTGGCCCGGGCAGGGGTCGTATTCGCCGCACGGGCCAGATCGTCCAGGTGGGTGCGTTCGGTGTCATTGAGCTGCAGGGCCTGTGCGAGGGCGTCGAGCACACCCTCGGACACCCCGCCGAGATTGCCCCGTTCCAGCCGGGTGTAGTACTCGACACTCACCCCGGCCAGCATCGCGACCTCGCTCCGGCGTAGCCCGCTCACCCGACGGTTTCCGTAAGAGGGCAGGCCAGCCTCCTCAGGCGTGATCTTGTCACGCCGAGACTTGAGGAAAGCGCGTACTTCAGCCTGATTGTCCATACACCCAGGCTAGGCACGACTCCCCGAATCTGAGAGACCCTGCTAGTACCCCCATCAGCAGTGACCCCCAGCTTGTCGCACATGCGTCATCACAGATCCGCCGCTCACTGAGCTGGTAGTCCCGCTCGAGCATGCCGTCCCCGCCTGCCGTTCCAACGCGCCACACGCTGGCTGAGTGGGTCATCCAGGTCTGTCAGCCGTCTGTGCGAGGGATCGTGGCTGCCACCGTCACGTACGCCTCAGCGTCGCAAATGGTGGCGCAGTTCGGCGTACCACCAGGTCTCGGCGGCAGCTACCGCTGCCAGGACAGCGACAGCGGCTGCCAGAGCCGCGACCGGCGGCAGCGTGGCTGCTACGGGCGCAATCCCAGGCAGAAGGAACAGGGCCCCCATCCGGAACGGGCTCCACTGGCCCAGCATGACCAGGCCGAAGAGGAGTAGTCCGGCCAGATACGCGGCGGCGCCGCCGTAGAGAGCCCAGGCGTAGAAGCTGCCCAGAGTCTTGCCGCTGTCCGCCTGTGCCACAACTCCCTCCGCTCCGAGCGCGGTCAGCACGATGCCCGCCATGATTGGGAAGTGGGCGTAGCCATAGGCGTTGACTGCGAGGCTCACCCTGTCCCGGCCCTGGGACGTCTTCAGCCGGTGTCCTCCGACCAGGGTCGCCACGTCGAAGTACAGCCACCACAGCCCGAGGGCGATGGCGACGCCGAGGACTGCGGCGGCCAGAAGCGGTGTTGATACAGGGCGACCGGCGGCCCCCGCTCCCATTGCCAGTAGGGATTCCCCGATTGCGATGATCATGAACAGCTCGTGCCGTTCGGTGAAGTAGGCGGCACTGTGGATGCGCCAGCTTCCCCGGCGGGAGGTGACGTACACACCTCCCCAGTCCGCCGCGATCGCCGTTGCGAACAGTGCCGTCTGCCATCCGCCGCCCACCACCGCGCCCGCGATCAGGAGCCCGGAGCCCGCCAGTACAGCGGGCCATGAGACCGCGATCTGACGCAGCAGCCCGCGGTCCCCACGCGCGAGCACGCTGTAGAGGACCATGTGCACGCATCGTACGAAGAGATACGCGCAGGCCAGGACCAGCGGTCCATGCAGGCCGCCCGGCTCGTCGTGCCACGCTTCCGGGACGGTGAGCGCCACGATGAAGACCCCTGCCATCGCCACCGTCATGCCGACTCGTACGACACCCGGGTCGGCCTGGGCCTGGTTGCCGAGCCAGGCGTAGGCGGACCAGGAGATCCAGACCAGGGCCAGGAGCAGCACGCCGTGCAGGACACCGATACCGGTGTGCTCGTGGGCCATGTAGGCCGTGACCTGGGTCAGGGTGAAGACATACACGAGGTCGAAGAAGAGCTCGAAGGTCGTCACCCGGTCGCCTGTGAAAGCCGCGTGGACCCTGGCCAGCGGTCCGTGTTCCTGCCTGTCTTTGCTCTTCTCCACCACGTACCGCACTTTTCCCGGCATTGCGGTCGTCGTGCATTCCGGCGCGCCGCAGCGCTCAGGCCGTAGTCAGGATCTTGACGGAGACTGCGGGCCGGTTGTCGCTCGGGCCGGCGGAGCGGGGGACGGGGCTGCGGGCAGTATGTGGTCGCCGCTGGGCGAGCGTCATGCCGTGCCGGGCTGCACGGCTTTGGAGTCAGACGGGTCTGCGGGTGCTGCGACTGCAGTTGCGATGGAATGCGTGGCCTGGCCGCTGTCAGCCGCAGAGCTGTGAGCTGCGGCTGAGCTCAGACCGACTCGCGGACGATGATCTGAGCCGGTACCGGCGTCAGTCCTGCATCATCCAAGCGGAGGATTAGCCGCGCGCTGAGCCGCCCATGCGCCTCGGCGTCGATGTGGACAGTGGTCAGGGACGGCCGGACGAGTTCGCCGTACTCGGTGTCGTCGTAGCCGATTACAGCGACATCGTGAGGAACACTCAGGCCGAGATCCTGCAAAGCGGTCATGGAGCGCAGCGCGATGTCATCGTTGAAGCCCGCGATCGCCGTCGTCCCGGGAGTATCGGCGAGGAATTGCTCGACGGCGTGCGCACAGGCGGAGCGGTTACGGTGCGCGACGAACGAGGCCGGGGCCGGGATGCCGAGCTTCACTGCGGCGTGTCCGGTGAAACGCAGACGGGAGGCTGTCAGCGGCGTCTCGAAGTCCGGAAGGGCAAGGCCGATGCGTGTGTGCCCGTGTTCCACGAGGTGCTGGATCTGCAGTGCGGTGTGGGCGGCGAGGCCGTCGCGCCAGCCACGGCCCAGATCATCGAGGTCGTGGCCGGTGAAGTAGGGATCTCCGAAGCGGAAGATGGCGCGCGGAGCGATGGCGTCGAGGATCTGTTGTGTGTCCTGGGTTGTTTGGTGTCCGTGACGGACGAGGAGGACGTGGTGGTGCGCGGCCAGTTCGTCGTCGAGTCCGCGGATGTAAGTACGGGCGTAGTTGCCGTCCAGGCCCCAGTCGATGGTGAGGACGACCAGACGGGAGTTGCCCTCCCGCAGTGCCCTCGCGACGCCGTGGGGGGCGTAGCCGAGTTCTTTCGCCGCTTGCTTGACGCGGTCGCGGGTCGAGGCCGAGATCGTCTGCTTCGGGTCGTCGTTCAGGACGAAACTCACCGTGGCCCGGGATACTCCGCTGGCAGCCGCGACATCGTTCAGCGTGACCCGTCCGGAGGCGCCCATCGATCTGCTCCGATGCTGTGTGCGTGCGCCGCACACACCTGTGCAGCGGTTCATTGTAGGAGGAGCCGAACGGTGAGCACGGCCGATAGCCGGCCTTGCCGCTGCCGGCGTCTTGTCTGTGTACACGACGTCCGGGGCGCCCTCGTGTGGAACCGGCCGTAGGGCACGCCCACGACAGCGAAGGCTGCGCCCGCTGCAACGTAAGCGTGCAGTGCATGAACCTCCCTTCCGCCAGCAACCTTCTGCTAGCTTGCGCTAGATCGTTCTAGTAATCGCACGTCCCCCAGAGCCGCGGTACTTCTTCAGTCTTCGATCTTCGCTACTAGATCGATTAAGTACCTCGGGTGGACCATCGAAGGGAACTGTTATGACCACCCCCAGCCTTCAGGACGGCATCGACAAAGCAGGCTCACCGATCCAGCTGCTGTGGAAGCCCGGGGCGGCGCCCTGGACCCCGGAAGTGGTCGAGCGCGAGTACGCCGGCTGGCGCCTCGAGCAGGCCGCATGGCACGAGGGCGCCGCGCTGCTGAACTTGTCGCACCACATGTACGACATGTGGATCGAAGGCCCCGACGCCACCCGTCTGCTCGCGGACCACGGGGTAAACAACTTCGAGAAGTTCGCGGTCGGTCAGGCCAAGCAGTACGTGCCGGTCACCCGGGACGGAAACATCGTCACCGATGGGATCCTCGCCCGGGAGGACGAGAACGCGTATCTCCTCAGCGGGATTCCCGCAGCGCAGCACTGGGTGCAGTACCACGCAGAAAAGGGTGGCTACGACGTCTCCTTCGAGACGGACGCCTCGTCCGCGTTCCGGCACGGCGGGGGCAACCCGAAGCTGTTCCGCTACCAGATTCAGGGGCCTCTGGCTCAGCAACTGGTGGAGAGGGTGTTCGACGGACCGCTGCCGGAGACGAAGTTCTTCCACTCGACGCCGGTCAGTCTGGACGGCAGGGACTTCAAGGCCCTGCGGCATGGCATGGCCGGGCAGGCCGGCTACGAGTTCATCGGGCCCTGGGAGCACTCAGACTACGTCCACGAGGCGTTCCTGAAGGCCGGTGAGCCCCTCGGCCTGATCCAGGTCGGCGCCCTGGCCTACACCACGCCGAGTGTGGAGAGCGGCTGGATTCCCTCTCCCGTCCCCGGCATTTACACCGACCCCGAGCTGCGGGACTACCGCGCGCACCTGGCTCTGTACGGCATCGAGGGCCAGCGGCCCCTCAACGGCAGCTACTTCTCCCCTGACATCGAGGACTACTACCTGTCCCCGTACGAACTCGGTTACGGCAAGCTCATCCATTTCGCCCACGACTTCGTGGGCCGGGAAGCCCTGCTCGCGGCCAAGGACCAGCCTCGCCGCAAAAAGGTCACCCTCGTCCTCAACCCCGACGACGTGCGCCGTGTGGTCGGCGCCGGGGAGGACCCCGGCTTCGTCCTCACGTATGCCCGCCACCGTGTGGAGGCATCCGTCGGTTTGGTCGGCATGACCGTGCAGACAGCGTCCATCGACCCAGTCGGCACCGTACTGGCGCAGACCGTGATTGACCCCGCGCACGCCGAACCAGGCACCGAGGTCACCGTTGTGTGGGGCGAGCACCCTGGCTTCGGCACCGAACCCGAGGCCGACCTTGGGTTCCCACGCATACGCGCCACCGTTCAGCCCAGCCCCTTCGACCAGCACGCCCGCACCCACTACCGGCGCAACAGCTGACCGACCCCGGCCGGGGTCGTACGCACTCCAGGCAGGACCGACCGGAGGGGAGCCCCACTTCCAACCGGTCTGCCATCTCCGAGATATCCGACCACCTTGGAGCAGGGACACCCCTCCGCGTAGCCCGGATCGACCGCCCACTACACCCATCGGTAGGACAAGGAGCACGATGAATCCACTCAGCAACGCCTCGGCCGGGGTGAGTACCTCACTCCTGGAGGGCTTCTCCCTGGAGATGACCGGCAAGGACGTCGCCCAGCTGAAGGACGCCTCCGAAACGATCCCCCAGGGCACTCGCATCAACGTCACGTTCCTCGGCAACGAGAATCTGCAGATGCGGCGGGAGGCATCTCGGGCGGTCAAGCGCCTGGGCTTCGAGCCCGTGCCCCACATCTCGGCCCGCCGCCTCGGCTCCCAGGCCGAGTTCGAGGAGTTCCTCGCAGCCCTCCAAGCCGACGGAACCAGCGAGAACGCCTTCACTGTCGGCGGCGATCCTGCCCACCCCGAGGGCCCCTACGCGGATTCTTTGGCCCTTATCAACTCCGGACTGCTCAAGAAGTACGGTGTCCGGCACGTCAGCGTCAGCGGCTACCCGGAAGGCCACCCCGACATCGCCGACGACACGCTCTGGTCGGCGCTGCGGGACAAGGACGCATCGCTCACCGCCCAGAACCTGGAGGGCAGCGTCGTCACCCAGTTCGGCTTCGACGCAGATCCCGTACTCAACTGGCTCGAGAGGGTCCGGCAGGAAGGCATCACCCTGCCCGTCCGCATCGGTGTCCCGGGGCCGGCCGGTGTGCGCCGGCTGATGGCCTACGCGACGCGCTTCGGTGTCACAACCAGTGCGTCCATTGCCAAGAAGTACGGCCTGTCGATCACCAACCTCATGGGCACCGCAGGACCAGACCGCTTCCTGCGCGCCCTCACAGACGGCTACGACCCCGCTCGCCATGGCGAGGTGAAGGTGCACTTCTACACATTCGGCGGTCTGAAGGCGACCTCCGAGTGGGTTGCGCAGTTCAGGAAGGAAACGCCCGCATGACCACCGTTCACCACACGTCCGTCCCACTCACCAGGACTCAGAAGTCGGCCGGGCACCAAGCCTCCTTGATCGTGCAGGGTGCTGACGCCACCGGGATCGTCGCCGCGCTGGCATCCCTCCTCAGCACGCACGGGGCCAACATCGTTTCCCTCGACCAGTACTCCGACAACCCGCAGGGCGGCGCCTTTTTCCAGCGCACCGTCTTCGGCCTTGACGGGCTGCAGGCCGCCGTTCCCGCCCTACGCGCAGGTCTGGACGAGCATCTGGTGAAGAAGTACGGACTCCGTTACACCCTGCGTGACATGTCGGTCCCCAAGCGCGTCGCGATTTTCGTCTCCAAGTCGGACCACTGCCTGCTGGATCTGCTGTGGCGCCATCGCCAGGGCCAGCTTCCGATCTCTGTCGCGATGGTCGTCTCCAACCACCCCGATGTGGCGGAGGAGGTGCGCGGTTTCGGCATCCCCTTCTTCCACGTCGCTTCCGCCGGGCCGGACAAGTCCGCGGCCGAGGCCGAACACCTGCGCCTGCTCAAGGACAACGTCGACTTCGTCGTCCTCGCCCGCTATATGCAGATCCTCTCCGCCGACTTCATCGAGCAGGTCGGCGTGCCGATCATCAACATCCACCACTCCTTCCTGCCTGCCTTCATCGGCGCCGGCCCCTACGCCAAAGCCAAGGAGCGGGGTGTGAAACTCGTCGGCGCCACTGCCCACTACGTCACCGCCGACCTCGACGAAGGGCCCATCATCGAACAAGACGTCGTCCGCGTCACCCACGCGCAGAACACGGCCGACCTGATGCACCGTGGCGCCGACGTCGAGCGAGCCGTCCTGTCCCGCGCCGTGCTCTGGCACGCCGAGGACCGCATCATCCGCAACGGCAACCACACCATCGTCTTCACCTGAGACGCCTTCCACACGCACACCTCGACAGGGATTCCGCCCGGCACAGGGGCAGGCGGTCTCGTCGCGCGCCGGCCTCCCGGACGACCAGAGCGGCGGACGTCGCGAGTTGCCGTGCATCCCGCGCACAGCCTTCTCCGGTACCCAGTGGCGCCCCGGGCCGGCGCCGTACAGCCGCGGCGCAGTTCATCTCACCGAGTGAATTGTCCACCAGTAGAAAGCGGTTCGCTGTGATGACAACCATGATCGACGGCGCGCGGATCGCCAAAGGCATCCGTGTGCGAGTCGCCGCTCGCGTCGCTGCGGCAGCGGGTACCGCGCTGGTACCCGGACTGGCGACCATTCTGGTCGGCGATGACCCAGCCAGTGCCGTCTACGTCACCGCCAAACGCCGCGCCGTCCGTGAGGCAGGTATGCGCGACATCCACCGCCACCTGCCCCAGCAAGCAACCCAAGCGGAAGTCGCCTCAGTGATCGATGAGTTGGCCACCGACCCAGGCGTCTCCGGGATCCTGGTCCAACTTCCGCTTCCACCACAGCTGAACGCCGCACCCCTGATCGACCGCATTCCCGCGGTGAAGGACGTCGATGGCCTGACCACGGCCAGCGCCGGTCAGCTGGCCCGCGGCGAGCGCGGACTGCGGCCCTGCACACCCAGCGGCATCATCGAACTTCTCGACGCGGAAGGCATCGAAATCAAAGGCGCCTGCGTCGCGGTGGTCGGCTGGGGCGAACTGGTGGGGCGCCCCCTCACACAACTGCTGCTGCGGCGCGGCGCCACAGTGACCGTGGCGCAAGAGTTCACCATCGACCTCGCCGCCGTCACCCGCCCCGCCGACATCATCGTGGTCGCCACCGGCGTCCGCGGCCTCATTGGGCCCGAGCACGTCAAACTCGGCGTCACTGTCATCGATGCCGGCATCCACCGCACCCGCGACGGGCTGATCGGCGACGTCCGCGCCGCCGAACTCGACGGCATCGCCGGCCGCATCACCCCCGTACCCGGCGGCGTCGGCCCGATGACCATCGCCATGCTCCTGGTCAACACCCTTCAGGCAGCTGAGTGGCACGCCGAACGGCAATCCGTCACGGCTTGGCAGCAATTGCAAGCACGAAGCCCCCTCGGTGCGTGAGCCCGCGCCGAGGTGGCACCGTGCTCACTTCGCCCAGCTGCGCCCGGGCAAGGTGTGGGGGAGTGGCTGGCCTTGTACTGAGGGGTGCGCCACAGAGCTGGCTCCCAAAGCACCTTCGGCTGAAGCCCCATGGCGCCCTCCGCCAAGAGGGGACCACCCTCCTCGTCCCACACTCCCTACAGCCCCGGCCGGCCGGGGCTCTCCAGCGTTCTCGTACTGCGTCAACGGAGCCGCCTCCGTGTGGATCAGGAGCAGCCGGGCGGCGTCGGGCAAGGACGCCACCCGTCGCCCTCCCGACGCCAGCGCGGTCACTGCGCTCGCGCAGATTCCGACGCACCGCAACGTCGACGTACCGCGCCTGAAGCCTCGTGGCGCGACGAGCGCTGTCACTGACCCACTGATGAGCAAGTGTGAGAGTTTAAGTCCGCATCGATGACTGGCCAGGTGGCAGAGAGGCGGTCAGGGCATCACCAGGACAACCTTTCCCTGGGCCTGGTTGGTGCGCATCCGGTCGGCGGCCTCCTTGGCCTGGGCAAGGGGGAACACAGTGTCGATGACGGGGCGGATGCGGCCATCGGCCACGGCGGGCAGCACGTGCGGTGTCAGGCCGGCGATTACCCCGCCGAGTTCGGCAGCGCGGCTGAAGCCGTACGACACTCCCAGCAGGCGCAGGTGGCGGTAGGAGAGGGCGTCCAGGTCGATGGTGGAAGCCGCTTGGTCCAGCCTGCCGATGTTGAGGATGGTGCCGTCGACGCGGGTGGCGGGAAGGCAGTCGGCGAGGGTCTGTCCTCCCACATGGTCGAGCACGGCATCCACGCCCTGGCCGTCGGTCGCCTCGAGCACCATCTTGGTGAGGTTCTGGCTGGTGGTGGCGATAACGACGTCAGCCCCGGTCGTCTTCACGAGGCCCGATCGGGCATCGGTCCTGGTCGTTGCCAGAACGGTGCGGGCTCCGAGAGCCTTGGCGATCTGTACTCCGACCAGGCCGATCCCGGACGTGGCGCCGGTGATCAGCACGCTCTGCCCGGCCTGGAATGAAGCAAGGGCGAGTGCGCCGTGCTCGGTGAACAAGGCGGTGGGCAGCGCGGATGCTTTCTCGTGGCCGATGCTCCCCGGGATTGGCATGACGTGGCGGTGGTCAGCCAGTACGTACTCGGCGAAGGCCCCCGGCGACGCGCCCATGACATGATTCCCGACCTGGACCAGGCCGGTGTCTGTCCCCACGGCGGCAATCTCCCCGGCAAATTCGTAACCGGCGACATATTCGTTTCCGCTTCCGGATGCAGAGTCTGCGGACGCGAGCATCTGTACGTCGGCGTTGCCGAGCGAGACTGCGCGGGTACGCACGAGCACCTGTCCGGGGCCGGGTTCGGGTACGGACACCTCGCGGGTGACCCAATCGGGTCCGGCTCCGCCGAGCAAGGCTGTCATGGTGTGCGACATGTCGTTCTTCCTTCTCTGGTTGTGCAGGGTTGGGGGATGCAGGCATAGGCGCGTCACGGCCGGCGGTGGCGGTGTGCCCTGCAGGCTTTGAAGACGGTCGGGGCAGGACTTGACGTCACTCGGTCGTCTCGTTGTGGGCCAGGCGTACTTCTTCGCTGTCGAGGTGGGCCTGTACCTGGCGCAGAACGGTGTCGTCGATGTGGTGATCGTCGCGGAGTTTGATCACGGTGGCGCGTTTGTGGGTGATGAGGGCCAGACGCAAGGCTGTGTAGTCCTGGGCGTGCCGCAGCACGGTGTCGTCGTCGGCGTCGCCTCGGCCTGCGTGCAGGACGTCAAGGTGCGTCTCGTACTCGTCGCGGAGCCGGTCGACGACTGCCGGGTCGGTGTCGGTCTCGGCGGCGAGGTCAGGCAGTGCCTTCAGCGCCTCTTCGGTGGCTCGGGTCTCCGCGAGGAAACGCTCCTCCTGAACCGATGTGTCCACTGGCAGCTTGGCCCAGCGCACCACGCTCGGCAGCAACAGCCCCTGGACCACGAGCGTCACCATGATGACCCCTGAGGTCACGAAGACGATCACGTCACGGTCGGGGAACGGGGCACCCGAATCCAGTGTGGTCGGCACGGAAAACGCCACTGCGAGGGATACCGCCCCGCGAAAGCCGGCCAGCGCGCTGACCACCCGGGCGCGGCTACTGATCCGGCGCAGCCGCTGCTGAGGACGGCGGTCGATCAGCCGGATCAGATAGGCGGCGGCGAACAGGAAAACCAAACGCACAACGACGAGGACCGCTGACACGATGCCGACGGTGATCAGGGCGTGGGTGAGGTCGGGGTCGCTCAGGCTCCGGACGGCCGACTGAGCCTCCAGTCCGACCAGGACGAACAGGGAACCGTTGAGGAGGAACGTGGCCAGCGACCAGAACGCGTCCGCCTGACGGCGCATGGGGGCGGCTCCTGCGACACGTGGCCCGGCCTGACTCATGAAGAGGCCGGCCACCACGGCCGCGAGCACGCCGGAGACTTCGACGAGTTCAGCGAGCAGGTATGCCGTGAAGGGGATCAGGATCATGACGACGTTGCCCAGCAACGGGTCGCCGAAGACCCGGCGCGCCCTGAGCCCCAACCACGCTGTCACCGCTCCGGCTGCGGCTCCGCCGACATAGGCGAGCAGGAACAGCCCGCCGACGTGCGGTGCGGTGAGGTGTTCCTCGCCGACGGTGATGCCGACGGCCAGACCGTAGATGACCAGGGCGGTGCCGTCGTTGATCAGACTTTCGGCGCGCAGCAGGGTGACGTTGCGGCGTGGCAGCATCTTCGCGAGCGCTCCGACGGCGGTGGCGTCGGTCGGCGCGACGGCTGCTCCGAGCACCCACGCCGGTCCCCACGGCAACCCGAAGGCATGCGCTGCCGCCGCGACAGCCCAGGCGGTCAGGATGACCAGAACGGTGCTCATGAGGACGATGCCGCGCAGGTTCTTACGGATCTCCCGGGGCGAGGTGGTTAGGCTTTCCCAGTACAGCAGTGCAGGTAGGAACAGCAGCAGCACCGCTTCAGGCGGAAGGTGCACCTGGCGCAGCTCTGGGATGAACCCGAGCAGCACGCCGGTGATGAGCAGCAGGACAGGCGGCGCGACCCGCAGGTGCGGTCCGACGGCATTGCACACCAGAACCGCGAGACTCAGGATCACGACGAGTTCGAGACCGAGCAAGGTATTTCTCCCAGGTAGCCTGCCTGCCGGGCGGGGGCGCCACGGAGCTGATACGGATCGGAGCCGGACGGTCGCGGGGGTGTGTCCCGATGACCTCGCGCCCGTTAGTCCAGTCGATCTTGATGGTGCCCCGGTCACGACAAGGCGCATACGCGGCGCACGGCCTGGAAGTGCCCTCGTACGGGCGTTCCCGCGAGAGATCAGGCGGCCCGACCGGCGAAGGAACGACTGAACTGCTGGCCCGACTGGACCATGCTCCGCACGCTGTTGAGCCGCTGCCTCTCATACCCCCGCAGGGCCTGCGCCATGGCCGGTCCACGCACACCGGCAGCAACGGATGCGGCGACGGCCTCGGCATCGTGGAGCGACGCGCTGAAGCCCGAACCCGTCATCGGGGTCGGAACGTGCGCGGCGTCCCCCACAAGGGCAAGGCGCCCGTTAACGAGCTTGTCGGGAACGTATTCGGCGATGGGAGTGCCGATCACGGCACGCCGCTCGATGCAGTCGAGGATCGCCTCGCGCCAGGGCGACGGCCAGAGGGCATTGGCCGTGTCCGCAAGCTCGCGGAAGGTCGCTTCCGGTATGTCGGCGGAGGTGAGTGAGTGGTGCACGACGTTGCGGACAACGCTGCCCTTTTCACGCAGAAGATCATTGCGGCTCGAGTCGTACCAGGCCCATCCCAGCTGGCGGGAGCCCGGAGCGAGAGAACCATCGTGGCCGGGCAGCGGGTAGCCCAGGAGATAGTCGTCAATGCCGCTGAGGAATGCGACGTCGCGAGGCCAGCGGCCTGACGACGCGAGTGCGGCCTCATCGGTCAGGCCGAGCCAGATCACGTAGCCGGCGAACGTGGCGTCGGGCTTCTCAGGTGAGACGCTGTTGCGCACCACGCTTCTGTGACCATCCGCACCGATCACGACATCTCCCCGGAACGTCATGTTGTCCCAGGTGATCACCCACGCGGAATCCGCGTCCTGGCTCACGCTGTGCACCGACGTGTGGGGGTGGAGAGTGATGTGGGGGTCGGCAGCGACGGCCGTACGCAGCCGGGCGTGGACAGCGCTCCAGGTCTGCACACCGGAGGCCACTGAACGTAGCGCCGTCGAGTCCGTTTTCGAGAGTTTGCGGCCGGTGATTCTCTCGAGCAGGCTTTCGTCCACCCCGCCGAGAGCGGCCCCAGTCCGAGGGACTGCACCCGAGCGCTCCAAAATCGTGACGTCGACTCCGGCGCGCGACAGGGCCAGCCCGGTCATCAGACCTGCCAGGGACGCGCCGACGACGATTGCGGTGGTCCGACGCTGGTCCGGGTTCCTGGCCGCGGGCGTGTCGTGCAGCTGTGTGGTCATGCTGTTCTTCTCCTCACGCACTCGCCACGGCGGCGGTCGTGTTGGCCGGTGCGTACTGGGAGAAGCCGAGGCCCAGGGAGGGCTCCTTGAGGCCGCTGTCCAGCGTGATCACCGGGCTCTTGCCAGTCATGTCTCATCCTCGTTGCGTGGGTAACCGGGCCAGTGCAGGGGGACCGGTCGGCGGGGTGGGGCATTGACCATGGAACCGGGAATGAAGGCGATGTGGGAGTCTCCGCTGTGAGGGGTACTGGCAAGGACCCCCAGGCCGCATTTGTACAGGTCACAGCCCGGCCCTTGACTGCAAGCGGTAGCCAGGAACCAGCCCCCCGGCGCCACGAGGTACTCCGTTGCCCTCTGGTCGGGTGGCACGAGCGCATGCTGGCAGGCCCCATGACCGTCACCCGGCCCGTGCCAGTCACAGGCCGGGTGACGCTCACGCTGTTCAGAACAGAGACGAGGCTTTGACTTGTCTCGCACCTGACACCAGTCCCTGCCTGCCTGGCGAGTCTCAGAGTGCTGGGGCGATGTCCCTTGTTATCCAATCGAGGCGTTTGACAGCGAACACAGCTGTCTCGGCTTTTGTGACTGTGAACCTAGTCGTGCGAATTGAGCACGCTGGGGGTGTTGTACGGCCGTACTGGTGGGAGGGGGTACGCCTTGGACAGTCTCGCTGTGACGGGCCGCCCCCGGAGAATGTGATCCCTGAAAGCTGGGCTCAGCTCGTTGTGGAGGGTTGCGTAGCGTCGGCATCTTGGGTGGCGGCCCAGGACGCGAGGAGGCGCAGGCCCTCTTCAGAGGTGGAACCGGGTTCGGCGGTGTAGATGGTCAGAGTGAGGCCGGGTTCGGCTGCCATCTCCAACCCTTCGTAGGCGAGGGTCAGCTCGCCGACGGCCTGGTGGTGGAAGCGCTTGGTGCCGGTGCCGTGGTGGCGGACGTTATGGGCGCCCCAGCGGGTGCGGAAGTCGTCGCTGCGGGTGGACAGCTCGCCGACGAGGTCGTGCAGGCCCTTGTCGTGGGGGTTGCGGCCGGCTTCGGTGCGCAGGATCGACACGGCGATGTCTGCGGCCTGGTCCCAGTCGGGGTAGAAGCGCCGGGAAGCGGGGTCCAGGAAGTTGAAGCGGGCCAGGTTCGCCTGGTTGTGGGGTGCGGCGTAGATTTCGTCGTGGAACGCGCGAGCGAGCTGGTTGGTGGCGAGCAGGTCCATGCGGCCGTTGCGCACGAAGGCCGGGCCGGCGGTGACGGCGTCCAGGACCCATTGCAGACTGCGGTGCGCCTTCCACTGCGGGGAGCGGCGCCGGGGGCGGGCGAGGGCGTCGGAGCCATCCGCCGCATGGGCCAGATTCAGCAGGTGGGCGCGTTCGACGTCATCGAGCTGGAGAGCGCGAGCGAGGGCTTCCAGGACGGCCGGGGAGGCACCGGCGACGTTGCCGCGCTCCAATTTGGAGTAATACTCCACGCTCATGTCGGCCAGCGCGGCGACTTCGCTCCTGCGCAGGCCGGGCACCCGCCGACGGCTGCCAGAGGGCAGGCCCGCCTGCTCGGGGGTGATCTTCGCTCGCCGCGAGGTCAAGAACTCGCGGACCTCTGCTTGGTTCTCCACGCCTTCGACGGTACGTCCCATACGCGGCCGCAGCGATGTACTGGCAGTACACCCCTTCTCGGTGCCTCGCTGCGCGCGCCAAGAGCGGGTTACCTGGTGACGTGGTGCTTGTCGCCCGGCCGTGAGCTGGCCGGACACAAGGCCACCTGGCTCTGCACTCGGCGACGGCCGCTACCCCGGTACGTCGCCTCGGCACGCAAAGGAACCCCTTTCATGCGCGGCGCAGTAATCCACGCCCCCGGCGACATCCGCTTCGAGACGCTGGACGACCCGAAGATCCTCAAACCGACCGACGCGATCATCCGCACCGCCGTGACCTGCGTGTGCGGTTCCGACCTGTGGCCCTACCGAGGCTTGGAGCCCACTGACGAGCCGCACCCGATGGGGCACGAATACGTCGGCTTCGTCGAAGAGGTCGGCTCCGCGGTCACCGCGGTCAAGCCGGGCCAGTTCGTGATCGGCTCGTTCGCCACCTCGGACAACACCTGCGCGAACTGCAAGAACGGCTTCCAGTCCAGCTGCCTGCACCGCGAATTCATGTCCACCTGCCAGGCGGACTACGTGCGCATCGCCAACGCCCAGGGCACCCTGGTCGCCACCGACGACATCCCGGGCGAGGAGCTGTGGCCGAGCCTGCTGGCCGTCTCCGACGTCATGGGCACCGGCTGGTGGGCCGCGGATGCCGCCGAGGTCAAGTCCGGCTCCACCGCCGTGGTGGTCGGGGACGGCGCGGTCGGCCTGTGCGCGGTGATCGCCGCCAAGGAAATGGGCGCGGAGCGGATCATCGCCATGTCCCGCTACGCCTCCCGCCAGAAGCTGGCCCGCGAGTTCGGCGCCACCGACATCGTCACCGAGCGCGGCGACGAAGGCGTCGAGCGGATCAAGGAGCTGACCGGCGGGATCGGCGCCGACAGTGTCCTTGAGTGCGTCGGCACGAACGAGGCCATGCAACAGGCCCTCCAATCCGCCCGCCCGGGCGGCAACGTCGGCTTCGTCGGCGTCCCCCACGACGTCGCCGTGGACGGCCAGGAGCTGTTCTTCTCCCACGTCGGCCTGCGCGGCGGCCCCGCGCCCGTACGCCGCTACCTGTCCGACCTCATCGGCCTCGTCCAGACGGGCCACATCGACCCGGGCAAGGTCTTCGACCTCACCCTGCCCCTCGACCAGGTCGCAGAGGGCTACCGGGCGATGGACGAGCGCAGGGCCATCAAGGCGCTCCTCAAGCCCTGACCAGGGGAAATTGCCCGTCCGAACGGCGTGGCCGAGCCCTCGCCGTGTCCTGATCACTCGGAGCAACCTTTCATGACGACTTTCGCCCTCGTCGGCGCCGGTCCCGGCCTCGGCCTGGCCTGCGCCCGCCGCTTCGGCGCCGCCGACCACACCGTCGCCCTGCTCTCGCGCAACGCCGAGCACCTCGACCGTCTCGTGGCCGAATTGGACCGAGACGGAATCCAGGCCCGCGGCTACACCGCCGACGTCCTGGACGCCGGCTCCCTTGCCACCGCCCTGCGACGGGCCGGTGAGGAGCTGGGGCCGGTGGAGATCCTGCAGTTCAGCCCGGTGCCCCGCGCCGACTTCATGAAGCCGGTCCTGGACACCAGCCCGGCCGACCTGGACGATCCGCTCGCCTTCTCCATCAAGGGCCCGCTGACCTGTGTAAACGCGGTGCTGCCCGGGATGCGGGCACTAGGGCGGGGCACGCTGCTGTTCGTCAACGGCGGCAGCGCGGTCCGCCCGCACCCCGACCGTGCGGGTACCTCGATTGCGTTTGCCGGTGAGAGCGCGTACGCGGCGATGCTGCACGACGCGCTTGCGGGCGAGAACATCCACGCCGCCCAGCTCATTGTCCCGGGAGCCATCAGCCCAAAGTCCGAGCACTCCAGCCCGAGCGCGCTGGCCGAGCGGCTGTACACGCTGCACACCGATCGGGAGGGCTTTCGGCACTACGCCGAACCGATGCCCGACTGAGCCGGATGCGTTCTGCCATGCCCCGCACCGCCCCGCGCACCCGTGCCTACGCGGTTCTTGACCGCGGTGCTGCTGGCTGTGACGGCTTGCAGCGCCGCCTCTTCGGACACCGATCACGATCGACGGCCACAGCGTGGACGCCACCTTGAAAGACAGTGCGACTGCGCGGGACGACCCGCACCGTCGCCCACGACACTCCCCAAGCCCCTATCCGGCGCGGCGGGAGACCGCTGAAGCGACGTCGCCGCGGAACTGAACCGGTACACCTGTCCCGCACCTCACCCACCAGGAGTAACCCCATTAACCCCACCTACGACTTCACCGGCCAGGTCGCCTTCATCACCGGCGCCAGCTCGGGAATGGGCCTGGCCGCCGCCCGAGCCTTCGCCGCCTCCGGGGCCGCCGTCGCCCTCGCGGACATCGACGGGAACGCCGTTAACGCCGCCGCGAAGGAACTCAGCGACGCCGGCCACCAGGCCATCGCTCTGGTCTGCGACGTCACCGACGAAGACCAGGTCGCCGCTGCTGTCGACCGCACCGTGGAAACTTTCGGACGGCTCGACACGGCCTACAACAACGCTGGCATCATGCCTCCGCCCACCGGCGCCGCCGACGAAAGCGCCGGCCAGTTCGACCGAGTGCACGCCATCAACCTGCGCGGAATCTGGGCCGCCATGAAGCACGAACTGCGCCACATGCGCACCCAAGGAAGCGGCGCCATCGTCAACTGCTCCAGCCTCGGCGGCCTCGTCGGCAACCCAGGCCGCGCCGCTTACCACGCCTCCAAGCACGGCGTCATCGGCCTGACCAAGAGCGCCGCACTCGAATACGGTGCACGCGGCGTCCGCATCAACGCCGTCTGCCCCGGTACCATCAGCACCCCCATGGTCGACGCCATGGTCGAAGGCGGAGAACTCGACCGCACCCAGGCCGAAGCCGGCCAAGCCATCGGCCGGCTCGGCACCGCCGACGAGATCGCTCAGGCCGTCCTGTGGCTGTGCAGTCCCGGCGCCAGCTACGTCACCGGTATCGCCCTCCCCGTCGACGGCGGCTACACCGCTCAGTGACCGCCCGTCCAAGGACCGGCACCACGCGCGCGGGCCCCTCTGCGAGCACCCGCCGGCCGACCCAGCAGAACTGACGAACAGCACGCAGACGATCCTGAACCGCCCAGAAAGGCAGTCATGGAACACATCACTCAGCCCCCCACCGTGAAGGCCCCCGCCGAACGCTTCACAGGCGATGTCTACCTCAACGTGATCGAGGCCCCTACCGAGCCCGCCCGCCTCGCCACCGCTCTGGTCCGCTTCACCCCCTGTGCCCGCACCAACTGGCACTCCCACGCCAACGGCCAGACCCTCTACGTCACCGACGGAACCGGCCTGGTCGGCACCCGCGACGGCAACGTCGTGTGCGTCAGCGCCGGACAGATCGTCAAGTGTCCGCCCGAAGAGGAGCACTGGCACGGCGCCACCGACACCACGCTCATGGCCCACATCGCGATGGTCGTCGGCGATGCCAACGGCGACGGAACCACCTGGCTGGAACCCGTCATCGACGAGAAGTACGCCGACGCCCTCAACAGCAAGAACGGGAGCTGACCCGCCCTCACGCTCACAGTTGCTGAGGAAATGCCACGCGCCCCTGAGACAACGCCACCATGCCACGACGTGAGAAGACCGGGAAGGCGCTGGTCAGCAGACTGGACCGTGCCACGAAGCACGAGATCCCACAACACCGAAACCAGTCGCGTGACGTTCCTTGCCATCCAACCCAGTCACGGCAGGCCCAAGGGTTCGGATCGAGGCAGTGCCATGAAAGCAGCCCTGACAGCGAAGTCAGTCCGCACCGGTCAGGGACTCCGGCCGGACCAACTTTGCTGTCAAAGGACGCGAGCAGCCGCCGACACACGCGGGATCTGGGCAGGTGCCGTGATCTCAGCGTCTGAGCGTGGCTCCACTCCATTGCACCATTTGCCCGAAGCGCGCGGTGAACTGGGCGCGTTCGGCGAGTCACCTGTGACCCACCGGACAATTCCTAAAGGTTGTTGCAGAAGGGTGGGTGTGGGCAGGCCAGGATGGCGGTTGACCTGCTGGTTCAGCCTGTCATGGCGAGGTTGTGCATGGTGGCGACGGCTTGGACGGCGTGGTGGAGTCCGTCTCCTTTCTGGCGGCAGTCGCGGAGGATTTTCCAGTTCTTCATGCGGGCGAAGGTGTGCTCGACGCGGGCGCGGACGCGTCGGTGTTCGGCGTTGTCCTCCTCCTGGCCGCGCAGGAGTGGGCGTCCGGCTCTTCTGCGGTGCGGGACGACCAGTCCGGTTCCCAGGTAGGCGCCGTCTGCGATGACCGTTGTCCCGGCCGCGATGGCGGGCAGGTCCGATTCTCGCCAGGCGTGGGCGTCAGCCTTGTTCCCGGGGACGGGGCGGGCCGAGGCGATCACCAAGCGGCTGTCCGCATCGATGATGACCTGCACGTTCGCCGAGAACCGATAGTTGCGGGAGGACGCGGCGACCCTGCGGTCGCGGACCGGGACGAGGGTTCCGTCCACGATCCACAACCGTTCGACATCCGCGACGGGCCGCGGCGCCGGCTCCAGCGCGAGAAGCGGCCGCAGGCGATGGATGACCCGGCAGACGGTGGCCGGGGAGATCCCGAAGAGCGGGGCGAGCTGGCGCATCGTGAGGTTGGTCCGGTAGTAGACGGCCACCAGGAGGACCCGGTCCGCCAGTGGCAGGCACCACGGGCGCCCTCCACCGGGACCGTTTCCGCCCCGCTCCCGTACTACCTTCACCAACTTCTCGAACCGGCCCATCCGCAAGCCGGTGAACGTCTCCACCCACAACGACTCAGCCCG